>DASVOT010000660.1:0-5099 GCA_036383235.1 Chryseosolibacter sp. | reverse complement strand
CACATTCATAACCGTTGCCGTCCTGCACGTTGTCAACTCGTTTGAGATTCCGGTGACCCTGTTCAAGAGCTACTCCTGGTACGCAGGCGTTCAGGATGCCCTTGTTCAATGGTGGTACGGACACAATGCGGTTGCCTTTTTTCTCACCACCCCTTACCTGGGCATCATGTATTACTTCCTGCCCAAAGCCGCAAACCGGCCGGTCTACTCGTATCGCCTTTCCATCATCCATTTCTGGTCTCTCATCTTCATTTATATCTGGGCGGGGCCCCATCATCTGCTTTATACGGCCCTCCCCGACTGGGCTCAGTCACTGGGAACCGTCTTCTCCATCATGCTGATCGCTCCCTCGTGGGGAGGCATGCTGAACGGATTGATGACTCTTCGCGGAGCGTGGGACCGCGTGCGCGAAGATCCGGTCCTGAAGTTCATGGTCGTGGCGGTTACCGCCTACGGGATGGCTACACTCGAAGGCCCGCTTTTATCGCTGAAGAACGTGAATGCCATCGCCCACTTCACCGATTGGATCGTCGCCCATGTGCACGTCGGCGGCCTCGGCTGGAACGGGTTCCTGATCTTCGCCATGCTCTACTGGATGGTTCCGCGCATGTGGAAAACGGAGCTGTATTCAACCCGGCTCGCGAACACTCACTTCTGGCTGGGTACACTGGGAATCATCTTTTACGCTCTTCCGATGTACGTATCGGGGGTGGTGCAGAGCCTGATGTGGAAAGAGTTTAATCCGGAAGGGTTTCTGGTCTACAAGAACTTTCTCGAGACAACGGTACAGATACTGCCGATGCATGGACTCCGCGCCATCGGCGGAACGCTTTACCTCACCGGCGCCTTCATCATGACCTATAACCTCATCAAAACCGCCAACAAGGGAAGCTTCGTCGCCAACGAAGAGGCGGAGGCTGCTCCGCTCGCGCCTGCCTATGTTGCGCCCCGGGGTGCCGGCTGGCATCACCGCGTACTCGAACACAAACCCGTGATGTTCACCGCACTGAGCCTGGGCGCGATTCTCGTGGGAGGGGTCATCGAAATGGTGCCAACCTTCCTGGTGAAATCCAACGTCCCGACTATTAGCAGCGTGAAGCCCTATTCGCCCCTCGAATTGCATGGCCGCGATATCTATATCCGCGAAGGGTGCGTGAACTGTCATACCCAGATGGTCAGGCCGTTCCGTTCGGAAACCGAGCGCTACGGCGAATACTCCAAGGCAGGCGAGTTCGTGTACGACCATCCGTTCCTGTGGGGATCCAAACGCACCGGCCCGGACCTCCACCGGGTCAGCGGAAAATACTCGAACAGCTGGCACTATAACCATTTGCTTGCACCCGATGCGGTGTCGACCGGCTCCATCATGCCGCCGTATCCATGGTTGTTTGAACAAACAATTGACGAGGATCTCACGGCAGGCAAGATCAGCGCGCTACGAACGATCGGCGTCCCCTACGAGCAAGGCTACGAAGAAAAGGCAAACGCTGACCTGGAAAAGCAGGCGTCGGAAATCGTCGGCACCCTTAAAACCGATGGGATCGAAGTAGCGCCTCAAGCTGAGATCGTTGCGCTCATCGCATACCTGCAGCGCCTCGGAAAAGATATCAAGGTTGAAAAAACCGCCTCCAAATAAACGCAACGTTCATGGACAAAAACGTTCTTCAAAATATCGACAACATCGCCATCTGGCCGGTGATCTCGTTCATCATCTTCTTTTTATTCTTTCTCTGTCTGATCTGGTATGTGCTGACGGCCGACAGGAAATTTATCGAAAAGATGAAAAGCATGCCGCTGGAAAACAATTCCGGCGAAGAGGAAACTGAACTGCAAAAATCAAAATCAAAAAAAGTCTGCTAGATCTATGAAAAAAATATTCCTTACGCTTGGGACGAGTGCGATCGCCGGGGGCGCCCTGGCGCAGGAGGCAAGCCCCTCACCCGAAGCCTTCTCCAACGACCCGATGTTCGCCGTGTACGTCGGTGCCGGGGCGGTGGTGCTGCTGCTGATCCTGGTGATCACCGTCACGATCTATACAATTAAGGTATTACACATTCTCACGGAGCAACAGGCTGCCGCAGACGTGCCGTTGCGCACCGCCCCTTCCAGGCCTTCATGGTGGAAAAGATTCCTTCAACGCGTGAACGCCGCGGTGCCGGTCGAGCGCGAAGCTGAGATAGAGCTTGGCCACAGTTACGACGGCATCCGCGAACTCGATAACCACCTGCCTCCATGGTGGAAATGGCTGTTCTACGGATCCATTGCCTGGGGCGTCGTTTATTTCATCGTGTACCATGTTACGCATTCCCTTCCGCTCTCGCAGCAGGAATATCAGAACGAGCTCGCGATGGCCGATGAGCAGGTAAAGCAATTCATGGCATCGCAGCCGAAGGCGGCGATCGATGAAAACACTCTTGAATACACTGCAGATCCGGCGCTGATCGAAAAGGGTAAAGGTGTCTTCACCAGCAACAACTGCGCGGGATGTCACCGCGGCGATGGTGGCGGAAACACCATCGGACCCAACCTCACAGACCAGTACTGGCTGCATGGCGGAGGCATCAAAAACATCTTCCGGACCATCCGGAACGGCGTCGTCGAGAAAGGCATGCCGGCATGGGGAAAATCCATGAGCATGCAGGACGTCCGTGACGTCGCCTACTTTGTCATGAGCCTCCAGGGAACAAAGCCCCCGGACGCCAAGGCTCCGCAGGGAGACCTCTACTCGGAAGGTTTACCGGCCGACAGCCTGAAGGTTCAGGCTGGCCTTTAAACCGGAGAGCATGAACGCCAGATCAACAGAAGGGCTAAGCACGGCAAGCATGGATCGCAACGCAAAACAAGAACCGCAGGGTGATGAACATTTCCGCGCCGCGCTCGCGACCGTCGACGAAAAAGGAAAGAGGGTATGGATCTATCCGAAAAAACCCGCCGGAAGATTCCACCGCGACCGAATCGCCGTCACGATATTCCTGCTGGCCATCCTTTTCGCCGGACCGTTCGTGAAAGTCCAGGGGCAGCCCCTCCTCCTGCTGAATATCTTTCAGCGCAAATTTATCGTCTTTGGGCAGGCTTTCTGGCCGCAGGATTTCTTTCTGCTGGCGATCACGTTGATCACGTTTTTCGTCTTCATCATCCTGTTCACCGTCGTATTCGGACGGATCTGGTGCGGATGGCTCTGTCCCCAGACCCTTTTCATGGAAATGGTGTTCCGCAAGATCGAATACCTCATCGAGGGCGACATGGCTGCGCAGCGCCGGCTCGCGAAAGCGCCATGGGATTTCAACAAGCTCTGGAAAAAGACATTGAAACATGGAATATTCCTGCTGATCTCCATCCTCATCGCCCATACCCTCATGGCCTACCTTATTGGAATCGATGACACCTGGGAGATCATGCACCACGCTCCTTCGCAGAACCTGGGCGGCTTCCTGGGAATGGTGGGTTTTACAGGGATCTTTTACTGGCTGTTCGCCTTCTTCCGTGAACAGGCCTGCGTGGCCGTCTGCCCTTATGGCCGGCTGCAAGGTGTGCTCCTCGGAAGAGAGTCCATTGTTGTGGCATACGACTGGCTGCGCGGGGAACCGCGGGGCCATTTAAAACGGAATGGAGGCCAGAGCACCAACGGCGACTGCGTTGACTGTTCCCTCTGTGTGCAGGTATGCCCTACCGGTATCGATATACGCGACGGTACACAGCTGGAATGCGTCAACTGCACAGCCTGCATCGACGCCTGCGACCAGGTAATGGTGCGGATCGGAAAACCCAAAGGGCTGATCCGGTTTGCATCGTTCAACTCCATAAAGAATGGGGTCCAGAAGCTCTGGACAACCCGCGTGACCGGATATTCCTTTGTCCTGGCGTTGCTGCTCGGGGTACTCACGTTCGCGCTGTCGACGCGATCCGACGTTGAAACAACAATGCTTAAGGTCTCCGGAACCCTCTACCAGCGTGAACCGGGCTTGATCACCAACCTTTATAACGCGGAGTTTATAAACAAAACGTTCAACGACGTCGAGCTTGAGGTGCGTGTCGAGTCACCCGCCTCCGCCCGCGTGCAGAAAGTGGACACAAAACCGCTCATCGTTCCGGCCGAAGGGATGGTGAAAGCGGTGTACTTCATCAAAATCCCCGAAAGGGATATCACAAATGCCAGAACAGTCGTACGCATGGGAATATACCAGGACGGAAAAAAAGTGGAGGTCCTTAAAGTGAAGTTCATTGGTCCGGTCAAAACCGCGGCGGATGCAAAAAGATAATCGCGGCTCCAAACGAAATGCATAACGTAATATGAACTGGGGAAAATCAATTGTACTTGCCTTCGTCCTCTTCGGAGCCTTTATGGCAACACTGGTCACCGTGTGCTTCCGTCAGGATGTGAGCCTCGTGACTGCGGATTATTACAAGGAAGAGCTCGCCTTCCAGGATCAGATTGACCGCATGGCGAATACGAGCGGCCTGGAAGAAAAACCGGATATAACCACCGACGGAGCCGGAGTCCTCAAGGTGACTTTTAATAAGTTTTACGAAATCGAAAGCGGAGACCTGCAGTTATTCCGTCCTTCCGATCCACGCCTCGATAAGCAATTCCCACTGTCGCATTCAAAAGAATCATCCCGGTATTTTTCCGTCAAGGGTTTTAAGAAGGGACTGTACAGGGCGAGAATGCAGTGGAAGATGAGCGGAAAAGAATTCTTTTTTGAGCAGGTGATCTACTTGTAACATGTGGTCGACGGCTATTATAATCGGTTTTGCCGGAAGCCTGCACTGCGTGGGTATGTGCAGTCCACTGGTCATGGCAGTGACACATGCCAGACCGGCGGCGCTGCTGAACAGGATCTTATACAACGCGGGTCGGATTGCCGTCTACGGCTGCATGGGCGCCATCATCTCCGGAGCCGGCGCGATGGTTCCCACGCATGGACTGCAGGATCTGTTTTCCGTCGCGTTGGGTGTGATCCTTCTCCTTGCAGGCATCGGAGCAATCCGACGGATAGACGTTCCGCTGATCTCGGCGCCGCTGCAACATCTGAGCGTGTTCCTGAAGGGATTGTTTCGTCGCTATCTCAAAGAGAAAAACAGGAGGTCAATGCTTTTAC
>DASVOT010000659.1:0-4618 GCA_036383235.1 Chryseosolibacter sp. | reverse complement strand
TCCCCGGACGACCGTTTCGTAATGCTGATGTTTACCATGCCCGCCTTCGGGTCTTTATCGGGGAAATCCTCGCGGAAGTGGCCGCCGCGGCTCTCCTTGCGTTCCAGCGCTGCGCGGGCAATGGCCTCCGCAACGGTGAGCATATGCGTCAACTCCATCGCGGTATGCCATCCCGGGTTGTAGGACACATTCCCTTCGCAGCCCACTGCCGCCGCCTCCTGCCGGAGACGGATGATGTGGCCGATCGCCTCCTCCAGCTCCTTTCCCGTCCTGGCAATTCCTGCAAGATCCTGCATCATTTCCTGGAGCCTGGCTTGCAGGGTGAAGGCATTTGACGGCCCGGTTTTTCTGCCGAACGGCGCAAGCGCATTTGCGCGTATGTCTTCCACCTGCTTGTCATCGATGGGGGAGGCGGAAATGCCTTTCGCATAGGTGGCCGCATACTCACCGGCGCGTTTTCCGAAGACGAGGAGGTCGGAGAGGGAATTCCCGCCCAGGCGGTTCGCGCCATGAAGGCCAGCGGCACATTCGCCGGCAGCGAACAGGCCTGGCACTCGCGTCATCTGCGTGTCGGCGTCGACTTTGATGCCGCCCATGAGATAATGCGTCGTAGGCCCGACTTCCATTGGCTCTTTCGTGATGTCCACACCGGCAAGTTCCTTGAACTGATGATACATGCTGGGCAGTTTTTTCTTTATGTGCTCGGCGGCATTCGGAAGCTTTTCCCGGATCCAGGAAATATCGAGAAAGACGCCACCGTGTTCGGTTCCGCGTCCCTCTTTGATCTCGCGCCGGATGCAACGCGCCACGTGGTCGCGCGTCAGCAATTCGGGAGGGCGCTTGGCGTTTTTATCGCCCTGGGTGTATCGCCAGCCTTCTTCTTCATCGAGCGAGGTCTGCGCCCGGTACAGTTCGGGAATGTCATCGAACATGAAACGCCGTCCTTTGTTGTTGCGGAGCACACCGCCTTCTCCGCGTACCCCCTCCGTTATCAGCAATCCTCTTACGCTGGGAGGCCAAACCATCCCGGTAGGGTGGAACTGCACGAACTCCATGTCGATCAGCTCGGCCCCTGCATGGTATGCCAGAGAGATTCCGCCGCCCGTACAATCCCAGCTGTTACTGGAAATTTTATAGATCCGTCCCATTCCTCCTGTGGCGAGGATCACCGCTTTTCCGTGAAATACCTTAAACCTTCCTTTCTCCCGGTCGAAACCGAAAGCGCCGACCACATTCTTTCCGTTCGTCAGCAGTTGGATGATGGCATGCTCCTGATAAAAGTCGATCCCCTGGTGGATCCCGTGATCCTGCAAAGTGCGGATCATCTCTAGTCCGGTGCGGTCGCCCACATGCGCCAGGCGCGGATATTTATGCCCGCCGAAATTTCGCTGAAGGATCTTGCCGTCTTTCGTTCTGTCGAACAAGGCACCCCACGCCTCGAGCTCTTTTACCCGCGCAGGCGCCTCCTTGCAAAATAATTCCACCATGCGCCAGTTATTCAGGTATTGTCCGCCGCGGAGGGTGTCGGCAAAGTGGACTTCCCAGTTGTCGCGGTCATCCACGTTTGCAAGCGCGGCGGCCACACCGCCTTCCGCCATCACCGTGTGTGCCTTTCCGAGAAGAGAGCGACACACCACGCCTACTGAAACGCCCGCGGCAGAAGCCTCTATTGCTGCGCGGAGTCCCGCGCCGCCGGAACCGATCACTAAAACATCGTGATGGTAAGTTTCATATTTCTCCATCATAAGATCCTGTAGTCAGTCCAGATGCCCATTGAGACAAGGCGGACATAAATATCGGCAAATGCCACGCTGAATAAACTGAACCATGCCCAGTTCATATGGCGGCGGTTCAAACAAGTCGCGCAGTCATACACTTTTCGTTGAAGCGGCGCCTTTGAAAGTCTGTCTCTGAAGCCGCCGACGAGATGGCGGAAAGAGTGACAGCTGAACGTGTAAATTCCCAGCAGCACCGAGTTGGCCGTCAGCACGATTGTTCCCACGCCAATACCAAAACTTTCTTTTCCGGTAGCAACATCCGTAAACCACATCGCCTTCCACGCATCGTAAAGGAGAATGAAGACGAAGCAAACGGCCAGGTACAGGAAAAATCTGTGCACGTTCTGCAGGATGAGGGGAAAGGAATTTTCGCCGCGGTATGTTTTGCGCGGCTCACCCACGCCGCAGGCGGGCGGATCGGCCCAGAATGATTTATAGTATGCGCCGCGGTAGTAGTAGCAGGTCAGCCTGAATCCGCCCGGCGCCCACAAGATGAGCAGTGCCGGGGAGAAGGGAAGCACGAACGGCCACCACGAGGGCTTAGGGCCAAACCACGCATGGCGAGGATCACCGAAGAGCACAGGCGAATAAAACGGCGACAGATACGGGCCTGCCGCATAATGGTCACCCTGGAAAGCAGCCCAGGTTGCATAGATAATAAACGAAGTCAGCACAATGAAGATCACAAGCGGTCTGAACCACCATGCGTCTTGCCTGGCCGTGATGCCAAAACCTGTCTGCATAGGCCCTGGGTTTAATTTGATTTGATTATATGAAAAAATCGAAAGAAAAACAACCGGGAAAGTCCATGGGAGAGAGACAGCGCGTGGTTTACCCTTCGGTAACCAGGGCCCGATCAGGAAAGACCAACAAAAAAGCCAGCGGCGGATCACCGCGATGCGGTGCCCGAAAAGGATACCTTGCACCTCAATGCCGGTGCATCGCCGCCCGAAGCGTTTCGAGTGCAAATTGACTTCAAGCATTCGACGGGGGCCAGGCGGGATCCCGGACACTCTGCACTTCCTCCACATTTTTTGAATGTGGTTCGCCGCATTTCCAGTGTTTTCCGGTGTTTCAGGAAAAGCCAACGTTTGGCATAACTTTTTAAGTTTCTGGGCGTCCCTTTCGACCAGAATGACATTTGTGAAACGATTGCCTATGCAGCAACTTCTACAAGGCGGGTGTGATCCCATATTACTTACTATGTATTAAATCGTTTAAAAATGAAAAGCTTCAGCTTTACGGTCATCCTTTTTCTTATTGCATCGGCATCATTCGGGCAGCTGGCCAAGAACACGCTCGACCTGACAGTTTCAGGAAAAGACAGAATATCGGTCGTTAAAAGCAGTGTACATCTCGCCGAGTGGCATGAGAAGGCGTTCTGGCCTCTTTATGAAAGATATCTGAAAGATGCGGTGAAGGTATCCAGCCTTACATACCGATCGCTCCAGGATCTGGCAAATACCGATCAATCGGTCGCCGACCAGGAAGCTTTTGAAAATGGCTGGCAGCTACTCACCTATCGGAATGAGGAGCTGAAGCTGCGCAAGCAATATTATCAGGAGGTGGGCGCGGCGTTGAACGGTGTCGTTGCCCTCCAGTTCCTGCAGACGGAGGCGATGATGGACATGCTGGAAACATCCAGGATATATGGAAACAGCAACTGGAGCAAATTTCGTTTTCACGCGCAGTCGCTGCCGGAAGCTCAGGTCAGAAAGGCAAAACATACGCTGTTGTCTTCCGCCATCAAGCTGGCTCCCGAAAAAGAGGAAGCCTTCTGGTCTATATACAACCAGTATGAAGATGAATGCGACGCCGTGCTCGGCGAAGGGTATAGCGTCTACGGTTTGTTCACGGGCGAGCCTTCCGACTATACACCGGCATTGGCCAAACGACTTGGAAACGATCTCCTGCAGGTAATGGAAAGAGAGATACGCCTGAAAGAAAGATATTATCTCGAAATGAACGCAACCGTCGGTTCGCTTGCCGCGGCGGAATTCCTCGCCTCGGAAGATTATTACTCGGTGGTTTCAAAGATGTACGAGTGGGCGCAGAAACAGTGAGTTTTTAGTCGGCTACTGATTGCTGACGGTCAGCAGTCCCTCGCATTTCAAATATAAAAATTAGAATCGGCGACGCCGGGTCACATACTGGCGGTTGCCTCCTTTTTTCTATATTGAGGCTTACCGAAGCCTCAAACCTACCTGCATGCACCGACTTGCTTTTGCCGACTACATTGTCTTCTTCATCTATTTCATTATCGTAAGCGCGTATGGCCTGTTCATCTATCACCGGAAGAGGGCAAAGCAGGTTGATACGAAAGATTTTTTTCTCGCCGAGGGTTCGCTCACATGGTGGGCAATAGGCGCTTCCCTCATCGCCTCCAATATTTCCGCTGAGCATTTTATCGGAATGTCGGGCTCGGGATTCGCGCTCGGCCTTGCGATCTCCACCTATGAGTGGATGGCAGCAGCGACCCTGATCATCGTAGCCGTATTTTTTCTTCCGATCTACCTGAAGAACAAGATCTATACGATGCCGCAGTTTCTCGAGCACCGGTACAACAGTACCGTGAGCACCATCATGGCGATATTCTGGCTGCTGGTATATGTGTTTGTCAATCTTACCTCCATCATCTACCTGGGCGCGCTGGCCATCAACGCCATTTCCGGAATAAGTTTCGGTCTCTGCATTATCGGGCTCGCCGTTTTTTCCGTCGTTGTGACGCTCGGAGGAATGAAAGTGATCGGGTATACCGACGTTGTCCAGGTAGCTGTCTTGATCGTTGGAGGCATGGTGACCACTTACCTGGCGCTGAGTCTTGTATCCGAACATTTCGG
>DASVOT010000658.1:0-7845 GCA_036383235.1 Chryseosolibacter sp. | reverse complement strand
GTTGGGACAATTGGTGAGAAGGAACCTGCTCTCGCCGGCAGACAAAAAATACGTGCACTCTTTGTTTCTTGAAATTACCGGGCAGGATGAGCGGCAAAGCTGGGATAGCGACCTCATCGTGCGACAGGAGGCGGAGCGTTTCCTGAAATACTTTTCCGAAAGCCCGTCGCCCCTTCAGGCGTACACGCAAACCTTCCGCATCCTGAACAAGACATTTCTTTGTCTCAATACATTTCAGTTCACCATCGAGGCGCCCTTTATCGCTCGGAAAATAGAAGCCGGACAGTTCATTATTGTCAGGCCGCATTCCATGAGTGAGCGCATCCCCCTTTCGGTCTGCGGATGGGACCGCAGCGCGGGCACACTGCAAATCATCGTGTCCGCTGTCGGAAAAACTTCCACCGAGATCAACCGGATGCAGAAGGGCGACACGTTCAAGGACATCGTGGGCCCGCTCGGCGAACGTTCGCACCTCCCGAACGCGGTGGGCACCTGTGTCGTCATAGGCGGCGGCTATGGTACCGGAGCGATCATCCCCACTGCGCGGGATCTGAAAGCGCGGGGGAACAAAGTGATCGGCATCGTGGGCGCGCGCGACAAAGAAAGCCTCATCATGACCGACGAGCTGAAAGGCGTCTGCGATGAAGTCTTGATCACTACAGTCGATGATTCCTGCGGAAGGAAGGGGATGGTGACCGACGCCCTGAAGGAACTCCTTTCAAGGGAAAAGATCATACACGTGCTGGCGGTGGGCCCGGTACCGATGATGAGGGCCGTGAGCGAAATGACGCGCCCGTTAAAAGTCGAAACGTTTGTGTCGCTGAACGCCATTATGGTCGACGGCACGGGTATGTGCGGAGCGTGCCGCGTGTCGGTCGGCAACGAAACAAAATTCGCATGCTTCCATGGACCGGATTTTGATGGACATCTGGTCGACTTTGACAACCTGATGAAACGTCAGAAGATGTTTGTGAAAGAAGAGAAGATTGCGCTGGAGACATTGAACAATATAAAACATGAAGATAGCGATGAGCACGAGCACCCGATTGAGCAGTCAGCAACGACTCCGGTTGCCACACCAGGAAATGCCGTTGAGTCCACCTGAAACCAGGATTACGAATTTCGATGAAGTACCCGTTGGATATAGTGATGAACAGGCAAAACTCGAGGCGATGCGTTGCCTCCAGTGTCCCAAACCCAGATGTGTAGGCGGTTGCCCGGTGGGAGTGGACATCCCGGCGTTCATCAAGCTGATCGAAGAGGGTGATATCGCGGGCGCTGCCGCGGTGATCCGCCAGGCGAATTTTCTGCCCGCCGCCTGCAGCCGCGTATGTCCACAGGACAAGCAGTGCCAGGCCGTCTGCAAGGTGGGGCAGAATCATCACCCGGTGGGTATTGGAAACCTGGAGCGCTATGCCGCAGACTATGACCGCAGGCACCGGAAATTGAATGTGTCGGACAAGCGGCCATCTACAGGCAGGAAAGTTGCCATCATCGGCGCCGGGCCCGCGGGGCTCACCGCCGCCCACGAGCTGATCATGAAAGGACATGAAGTGATCGTATTTGAAGCCTCGCACCGCGCGGGCGGCGTGATGGTCTATGGCATACCGCGTTTTCGCCTGCCCTTGCAGATCATCGACGACGACATCCGTTACCTGGAAGGCCTCGGCGTCAGGTTCGCATACAATATGGTTATCGGAAAAATTCTCACGCTGGATGACCTCCTGCTCCGGGAAGGATTCGACTCCGTCCTCATCGCTACCGGCGCGGGCCTGCCGCGCATGCTCGATATTCCGGGATCGAATGCCAATGGCGTGTATTCCGCCAATGAGTATCTCACGCGCATCTACCTGATGGACGCCCGCCAGTTTCCCCGCTACAGCACACCCTTGTACTCTGGGAAAAAGGTGGCCGTCATCGGGGCGGGCAACACGGCCATGGATGTGCTGCGCACGGCCAAAAGGCTGGGCGCCGACGTCACCTGTTATTACCGCAGGTCGCATGATGAAGCACCCGCCCGCAGGGAAGAGCTCAGGCACGCCGAACAGGAATTCATCAACTGGCGCTGGCTTTCAAATCCTGTCGAGTTTGTCGTGGACAAAAACAATTTCGTGACACAGATCCGCTGCGAGGTGATGGAGCTGTCGACTCCCGATGAAACAGGAAGGCGGAAACCGGTGCCGACTGGAAAATTCTTTACCGAGGATTGCGACACGGTAGTCATGTCGTTAGGGTGCAGTGTGAATCCCATCATTCCTTCTACGGATGCCGCCGTCCACACCAACAAATGGGGTGTGATCGTGGTAAATGAAGCCACTTGCGAAACCAGCAAGCGCGGCGTGTTTGCCGCAGGCGACGCCATTACCGGCGGCGCGACCGTTATCCTGGCCATGGGACAAGCGAAAAAAGCGGCAGCCGGCATTCATAATTTCCTTATGGGAGATGCAGAGAAAGAAGCCGAGGTTTCAGCCAACGACTCCACGGAAAGCAATGAGACCCTTTGCGCCGAGCCCGAGATGGCACTCGAGGCGGTATAGGGTATAAGGGTATAAGGGTATAAGGGGTAATCCCCCTATATCCGTATTTCCCTATATCTGTATTTCCCTATATCTGTATTTCCCTATATCCGTATTTCCCTATATCCCTATATCCCTATATCCGTATACCCTCCCCCAAATATTCAAGAACTTTATTCAATATTTGAATACTATTGCCGTACTTTGACAGGAAGCGGACTCCCTCGGATCAGATTCAGGTTTAAACCCCATTGCTATGGAAAATAAGGATTGCGTCCTTTCTCCCGTTACGCGAAAGAGACTCGAAGCCCAGGGATATGTAGGATTAACAGACGCGCAGCTCAACGACTTCAAAGTCGGAATTCGTTTTGCCTACAGCTTGTGCGCTCTGCTTGTCTTGTCGGGGCTGATATTTTCAAATGTTGCGATTCTTCTTACGGCAATGACCATTGCGTTCTTTGCCATGATGCCGCCCTATCATCCGTTTGACTACCTGTATAATTATGGCGTGAGGCGGTTCCTTCATAAGCCGAAACTTCCGCCACGCACCAACCAGGGGCGGTTTGCCTGCGGCATCGCCACCATCTGGGTGGGAGGGATCATTCTGTTGCTTACAAACAACATGGAAGTGTGGGGATACATCGCCGGAGGCGTCCTGTTAAGTGTGGCTGGCCTCGTCAGTATACTGGATATCTGCATTCCATCCATGATCTATAATTTTCTCTTCCGTCGCCAGGCTTACGATTTACGCTCGCAAGGAAAAATCTGATATCGCGCTCACCTGGTGAATCCGGGTCCGGCTCCCCGTGAAATGATCCTCTCTTTAGGAAAATCCTTCGTGCCGGCTCACTCCGCTCAATCCCGTTATTCTTCTCGCGCACAGCAGATTGGCACTGCCTTTATAAGTTTATAGACTCCGGAAAGCAGCCGCCCCCGGAAGTTGTCCTATGAAAAACCGGTCGATCCGTTAGCGTCACCGGGCGACTTTCATTTTCTGCGGGATGGTTTATTTCGAGCGTTAATTTCATTAAATTGAGGAGTAAACCATATTATATGGAGACCAGCATCCTGGTCACCATAATTTTTTTGAACCCCAGACTATGAACCGCAAAAGATATTTTATCCCGGCACTCCTCGTATTGCTCTCCGCAACATTTTCGTGTAGACAACGCGCCGCCGAAGGAACAAAATCGTCACTGCTGATCGGAATTTCCGAAGTGAACTACACCCCTGAAGTTGGCCTTGACATGGCCGGAAATTATCGCGGCGATGACTATGCGTCTCGGGGGGTACATGACTCCCTTTATGCGAAAGCCATTGTCGTCGCCGGTGAAAACGGACAAAAGGCGGCCATGCTCACCGTCGACATCTGCTACATCCCGAAAGAGTCGGTCGATATGATGCGCGACTATATCGCATCAAACACTGCCATCAAGCCTGGCAACGTGATGATCATGGCCACACACACGCATAGCGGTCCCGTAGCGGAGCTCAGCGCCCCGAAAGCAAAGGAGTATCTTTCGAAAGCGGCCGGCGCGGTGATCCGTGCCGATAAAGATCTGAAGCCGGCCAGCCTTTCGGTGGGACGTTCCTCGGAGGACCGGGTATCGCACAATCGCCGGCTGAAATGCAAGGATGGGACCACGCACATGTGCTGGGAAAAATTTGAGCCGGGATTTGTCATCGGACCATGGGGTCCCATCGATCCGGAGCTGATTACCCTGTCAATCGAACGGGAAGGAAAACCCGCGGGAGTCATCGTAAACTTTGCCTGCCATGCCACCACGCTGACAGGCAACAACTGGCTGTATACGGCTGACTATCCCGGTTATCTCGGAGAAGCCATCAGGAGGGTAAAAGGGAAGGATTACATGCCCCTGTTTTTCAACGGATGCTGCGGTAATGTCACGCAGGTCGACTACCGTGTCGGGTTCCCGGATACCTACCAGGAATGTCAACGGATAGGATACATCCTGGGCGTCTCGGCACTGGAGGCGATGAGCCATGCGAAACCGGTATCCGGTGATGTCGTGGCCGTCTCAAAGGAAATGGTGCCCGTCAAGCGTATGACGATTACCGACGAGCAATTTGCATGGGCGCAGGCCATCCTGAAGAAGGTCGAAAAGGAAGGCATGCCACCCCTGCAGGCAGATGGTATCCCGGATGCGCAATATGCCAGGGACTGGGTTGAAATGCGCCGCATCCAGGACAAAGTAGACAGCCTTGAAGTCATGGTGGTACGCGTGGGCAACGCCGCCTTCGTGGGATTGCCCGGCGAGATGTTCACGGAATTTGGAATGGAAATCAAGCAAAAGTCCCCGTGCCCGAACACGATGGTGATGGGCCTGAGCAATGATGAGCGGGGATATTTTCCCACAAAAATATCCTTTACCCAGGGGCCGGCGGGCTTCAAGCCCATGATCACCGGATATGAGACCACACCGGGTACCACCAAGTATGAAATCGGCGCCGGCGAGAAGTTGACGGCGTCTGCCATCAGGCAATTGGAGGCGTTGTTCTGATGCTTCGTATTCTTTTCGGTGACCCCGTATTTTAAAAATTCCAATATAACGACAGACCCTTTTTACTTGCCATGTCCCGATACGAACAATCCGCGAACTTACTGGAGCGGGCCAAGAAATCACTGGCGGGAGGTGTGTCCTCCGAGTTCAGGAAATACAACCATCCGCACGCCATCTTTTATTCGCATGCCGCCGGTAGTCGCATCGTGGATGTGGACGGAAATGAATACCTCGATTTTACGTTGAGTCAGGGGCCGATGATCGCCGGCCACAACCATCCGCACGTGCTGAAAAGGGTAGAGGACTACACAAGAAAAGGCCAGCTCTACGCGGGCCAGCACCTCCTGGAAATCGAGCTGGCGGAGAAGTTGCAGCGCCTGATCCCTTCTGCCGAGCTCATGCGGTTCTGCCTTGACGGTTCCGAGGCCGTGCAGACTGCTTTCCGGCTGGCGAGGGCCAAAACCGGGAAGAAGAAATTTTTGCGCTTCGAAGGCCACTACCACGGATGGCTCGACAACGTGGCCTGGGGGTTGTCGACCCCTTCGCCGGAACAACTGGGTTCGAGGGAAGATCCCGCCGTGTTCCCCTGGACCGAAGGTCTCCCGGACCGCGTGCGCGACGAATTTATCATCCTGCCCTGGAACGACCTTCCGTTATTGGAAAAAACGATCAGGGAAAAGCATTCGGAGCTTGCCGCTGTGATCACCGAACCCATCATGTGCAACAACGGCTGCATCCTGCCACGGGATGGCTATTTGCAGGGCATGCGACAGGTATGTGACCGGCACAACATCACGCTCATATTTGATGAGGTCATCACTGGCTTCAGAACCTCCCTGGGTGGCGCGCAGAAATATTTCAACGTCATTCCCGACCTGTCAGTTTTTGCCAAAGCCATGGCCAGCGGCTATCCCATCTCCGCGATCGTGGGTAAAAAAGAATGGATGAACCTCATCGCCTCGGGCTACGTCATTCACGCCGGCACCATGAACAGCAGCAACTCGACAGTAGCCGCAGCAATTGCCACGCTCGAGGTGCTGGAATTGGAAAACGTGGTGGAAAAGATTTTTAAACTCGGTCAGCAATTAATGGATGGCTTGCGGGAGATCGGCAGGAAAAACAAAACCAACCTGCTCGTACAGGGCCTGGGACCGATGTTGCACACCGGATTTACGGATCTTCCGGAGGTATACGACTTCCGGGATGTGCTCACCTACGACAAAGTTAGACTGGGCAAATTTGTCGCCGGCATGCACGACAGCGGAGTCAGGCTGATCGGGCGCGGGTTGTGGTATATCTCCGGCGCCCACACCGAAAAAGATATTGATACAGCACTGACTATAGCATCCCAGGTTATTAAGCGAATCTAGAAAAACATGAGCCCGCAGAACCGGTATTTTATCCCGTTGTTGATGATCGGGTTATTGTTTGGCGTGTTCGGCTTTGCTGCCTGGATGAACAGCATCCTCATTCCATATTTTCAGATCACCCTCGAGCTGAACAGCGTTCAGACCACGCTCGTAACATTTTCTTTCTTCATCGCTTACGTGGTCATGGCGTTGCCTTCGTCCTGGCTGCTGAAGAGAATCGGGTTCAGGAAGGGAATTGTCTCCGGCCTGGGCATCATGGCGCTGGGCACGCTGTTATTTATTCCAGCGGCGATGACCCGGACGTACGGCCTGTTCCTCCTGGGATTGTTCATGATGGGCACCGGGCAGGCATTATTGCAGACGGCAGCTAACCCCTACGTTACCATTCTCGGTCCCCTGGAGAGCGCAGGGCGGCGAAACAGCCTGATGGGCGTCTTCAACAAAGTCGCCGGTATCCTGAGCCAGCGCGTTCTGGGTCCTATCCTCCTGCTGAATGCAGACGCGATCATGTCCGCGCTGACAAACATGAGCGCCGAAGAAAAAATAGCCGCGTTGGATGCCATGTCCATGCGCGTGGTGAGTCCCTACCTCATCATCACGATTGTGCTGATGGCAATGGCCGCCGTCATGTGGCTCGTGGAGCTGCCGGCGGTGCGTGAGGAAGAATCAAACGCAGAGGAGGAGGGAATGCCTCACACCAGCCCGTGGCAATTTCCGAATCTGATACTCGGGGTGTTCGCGCTTTTCTGCGCCGAAGGAACGGAATCCATTACGAGCTACTACATCATTCCCTATGGCCAAAGCATGGGATTTACGACAGCGGCATCGCAACTATTCGTCGATTATATTATCTATGCGATGGTAGCGGGTTATCTCATGGGCATCGTGTTAATTCCCAAATATCTTGGGCAAAGCAAGGCGCTGGCAGCCTGCGCATTCCTGGGCATCTGTCTTTCCCTGGGCGCCATCCTTACGAGCGGACTCGCTTCCGTCGTGTGTGTCATCTTCATGGGATTCTGTAACGCGCTCAACTGGCCGTGCATCTGGCCGCTGGCTCTGCGCGGCGTGGGAAGGTTCACCAAAACAGCAGCCGCATTTCTGATCATGGCGATCGCCGGAGATGCCATTTTTCCCGTGCTGTATGCGCAGCTCAATACCATGTTTGGTGCCCATGCGGGCATCGTTCTGTTGCTTTCTCTGTACGCGGCCATTCTTTTCTATGCGACCGTTGGACACAAGAAGAAAACTTGGCAACCTGTGAGGAAATTGACCGAAACCATTTAACTATCGCAAGCTATGATCAACAGTGAATCGAATGAAGTGGGCGCCGTAGGGCTGGGGCTCATGGGGTGCAGCATCGTCGCCGCGCTGGCGATGCAGGGCTATAAAGTTGTTGCGCTGGCTCCCCTTGAATCGGACCTGGCACAGGGGCCGGAG
>DASVOT010000657.1:0-7016 GCA_036383235.1 Chryseosolibacter sp. | reverse complement strand
AGGAGAAAAATCACGTACGGTTAAGTACAACGGAAAAAGATCAGTGGGGAATTCCGTTGCTGGTGATGTCGGTGGATTACGACGACAACGACGACAGGATGACGAAGGATTTCCTGGAGCAGAGTGTGGCCATGCTCGAGCAGGCCGGCTGCAGGGACATCAGCACATGGGATTCAAAACAACCTCCGGGCCTGGACATCCACGAGATGGGCGGTTGCCGGATGGGAAAAGATCCCAGGACTTCTCTGCTCAACAAATGGAATCAGCTTCACTCCTGCGGGAATGTTTTTGTTACGGATGGCGCCTGTATGACCAGCACCGGCAACCAGAGTCCGTCGATATTATATATGGCATTGACCGCCCGCGCAGCGAACCATGCGGTTGAAGAGATGCGGAAGGGAAATTTATAGGCTCGCCCTCACTTTTGAAATTGATCGCCAAGGATGAAGTCCGTTTGAAGCCTTAGTAGAGACAAGGCCTGCCTGCCAGCAACTCTGCCTTGGGCGCCGGCAGGCAGGCGCTACGCGCTCCCGCTCTGGATGCCGCTTTCAAAGGGAAAATCTACGGATACAACAAATACTTCACCCGCATCTTCTTGTACTCGCTCAACCCGGGTTCCCAGCTGGCGCGGATCTCTTTTTCAGGAGTCCCGGCGATGATCTGTTGCCTGAAAGCAGCTACTCCAATCTGGATTTCAATTGCATTCATCTGGTTGCTCAGCTTTGAATCGAAGAATTTCTCTTTGTAGGGATGAGCATTATACAGTTCCATGATCCACTTGATGTTTATCTGTTTGCTTTTTCGAAGCAAGTTGGTGTCATAGTTCCGCAGGTCTAATCCGTAGCATACCTGATCCATGAAGAGGGGAGTCTCCGCCATGCCTTTGATGCTCGTGGGTGTAAAAGAAAAATCGTAAATGCCTTTCAGCTGCGGACTCCCCAGGACGGTAAAGGGAAAATAGGTGCCGCGGCCGTGATTGAGATAAGTGGCTTCAAACATGCAGGTGGACGGATATAACAGGACTGCCTGCTGCGTGTTTAAGTTAGGCGAGGGGCTCACCGGCAACGTGTAGGGCATGTCGTGCGTGTAGTTGGCCACTTTGATGATCCTGAGTTTGCATTGCACTTTGTCGGTCAGCCAGCCTTCACCATTTGCCATCTGCGCAAATTCTCCAACCGTCAGCCCATGTGCCATCGGAAGGGGAAACATGCCGATACGCCTTCATCAACATTTTCAGCCTTGCCATCGGGCTTGCCTGCTGTATGGTCATCTATCTTTTCATTCATGATGAAAGGAGCTTTGACAGCTTTCACAGCAGGAAAGCGAGCCTTTACCGCCTTAACGAGTGATCGCCGGCCGCAATCTCACGATGGCTGATTCCGGCAAGAACATGCCGGTGAACGAAACCCTGATGCGGAATTTGGGCTACCATAATCCGCTCGATATCATCGGAGCGGAATTGAAGCTGGGTGGAGATGGTATGGTTCACGTCATTGGTGTGATCAACGACTACTACGGCAATTCACTGAAGGAGCGCGTCGACAATATTGCCCTAGACGCCAGAGCCGATCGTTATCGCCAGGTGAGTGTCAGGCTCGCTCCATCAGCAGACCAAAACATGACCGATGTACTCGCCAGGATTGAACAGACCTGGAAGTCCATCTATCCGGAGCATTCGTTTCAGTTTCGGTTTATGGATGACAACATTGCGATGTTCTATGAACAGGAACTGAAGTACGCGCGGCTGTTCCAGATTTTTTCGACGATGTTTGTTCTGATCGGCTGCCTCGGTTTATATGGCCTGTTCACATTCATCGCGAACAGGAAAGGGAAGGAGATCGCCGTACGAAAGACCCTCGGCGCCAGCGTGGCCAACATCATAGTCATGTTTTCCCGCGAATACGTTATCCTCATCACCGTATCATTCATGCTGGCCGTTCCCATTGTCTGGTATGGTGTGAATGAATGGTTTATGAATTTCGAGAACCACATCGACGTTCAGTGGTGGCTGTATGCCGCGCCCGGCGTCATCGTACTGGCCATTGCCCTTGCCGTAGTATGCCTGAAATCATTCAGCGCCACGATGGCAAATCCGGTGGATAAGCTGAGGAACGAATAGGCAAAGGTCATTGTATTTCCGCAACTTATTCGTGTTGCCAACATCGTCCGCTGGCATTGGTGGTCATGCGCGAACATCGCTTCTTTGATTTCGTAAGCGCCGTGCACTGAGTGCTTGTCGCCCTCCTTATAGCAGGGGCGGCCGTCGTGGCCTTTTGTGGAATAGTGGCCGCAGACCCGGACGAAGTGTCTGCTGGTGGCTTGCAAACAGAGCAGGGCGTATATCCATTCTCCTTTGCTTTGGCGACAGTGGTCTCGATCCGACTTGTGCTCAGGTAACGGCATCCGTTATTGTGGTATTTTTCTCCTGTGCGTGTGACGTATACGGTTTGTGAGTGAGCATCGCAGGCTATTAACAAACAGAAAAGACAAACGATCGTCAACGTCGGAAGAATAGCCGGCGCACGTCTGGGAGCGCTATGGATTCTTGTGCGTGTCGTTGTTATAAGTTTACGCCCAACAAAAGCCCATCACCCCTAGGGGAAGGGTGGATGGGCTTTGATATGAATATAGTAAAGAGATTGGTAAGAACACAATGGACATATTTGAATGATCGACCGCGATGCTACGGTCAAGTGGAATTACATCGATCTGTTCTAGTGAAATATTTCCTCCGCGATGCAACCTTTGCCAGCCGGCTTGTATCTTTAATGGGTACTGAGAAATCCATCAGTTTTTCACATCAATCACATCAAACAACGAAGTAATGTTCAAAAACTACTTTACGATCGCCTGGAGAAACCTGGTCAAAACAAAGGGTTATTCCTTTATCAATATCGGTGGACTTGCCCTGGGCATGGCTGTCGCCCTTATCATTGGTCTTTGGGTGAATGATGAATTGACGTTCAACAAATACCACGATAACTACGATCAAATTGCACAGGTCATGAAAGCCGGCACCTACCAGGGAAAACATTATTCAGGTCAGGACTACCTTCAATTTCCGATGCTGCATGAGCTCCAGACCACCTACGGCGCGAATTTCAAGTATATTGTCCCGCGACAGGGAAAGTATGATGCCATCCTTTCCGTAGACGATAAGAAAATCTCCAAGATTGGAACGAACATCGGGGAAGACGGTCCTGAAATGTTCACATGGAAGATGATATATGGTACCCGGACGGGATTGAAAGATGTTCAATCGATCATGATCTCGGAGTCTACTGCGGATGCGTTGTTTGGCGCGGGTGATCCTGTCGGAAAGATTGTGAAGATTGACAATGAGAAGGAAGTCACCATCTCGGGCGTTTTTGAGGATTTCCCAAAGAACTCGGATCTGTACGGTCTTCAGTTCGCGCGTCCCTGGGAAGCTTATCTGCTGAACAACCCCTGGGGCAAGGATCAGGGGTGGCAAAATCACTTTTTCCAGATCTATGTCCAGATACAACCCACGACCAACTTCAATAGCGTGGATGATAATATCAGGGACCTGGAAATCAATGCAACGCGCAACCTTGCGTACATGCAGGATTGGTTGAAATATAAGGCGGAAGTTCACCTTAATCCCATGAGCAGATGGCACTTGTATTCCGATTACAAGGAGGGCACTTTGCAGAACGGGCCGATCCAACTGGTTTGGTTCATAGGTTCGATCGGGGTATTTGTGTTATTGCTCGCCTGTATCAATTTCATGAACCTCAGCACCGCCCGTTCCGAAAAAAGGGCCAAGGAAGTCGGGGTTCGTAAAACCCTGGGGTCAGATCGCAAGCAACTCATCGCCCAGTTTTTTGCCGAGTCATTTCTCGTGGTCATCATCTCATTTTGCTTCGCCTTGTTGGTGGTGTTCGTGGCCCTTCCGTGGTTCAACACGATCTCACAAAAAGCCATGCAAGTTCCGTGGCAGACTGCTGCATTCTGGATTGTCAGCGCTTTGTTTCTCTTTGTCACAGGAATACTGGCCGGAAGCTATCCCGCGCTTTACCTTTCATCATTCAATCCGCTGAAAATCCTGAAGGGCTCATATCGGGCTGGTCGCCTGGCTTCGATACCTCGTAAAGCATTGGTGGTGCTGCAGTTTACTGTATCCATCATGCTCATTGCTTCCACGGGCGTCATCTATCACCAACTGATGTTTGTAAAAGACCGTCCGGTGGGATACTCGCGTGAAGGATTGTTAATGATGCAGAAGAAGGGCAAAGAGTTTTACGAAAAATTTGAAGCGCTTCGTACTGAACTCAAGAACTCGGGCTCGGTTCAGGAAATTGCAGACGCTGGCGGGCCGATCACCACGACCTGGTCAGGCAACGGTGGTTTCAGCTGGAAAGGATATGATCCGCAGGATGATAATAGTTTCAGCACGTTGAACGTTTCAGCAGATTTCGGAACCACCGTTGGATGGACACTGATCGATGGCAGGACCTTTTCCCGGGACATCGCCAGCGATTCTTCCGCAATCATCATCAACGAGTCGGCTGCCAAACAAATGAAGCTCAAAAGCCCTGTGGGTGAAACAGTGCATTGGACAAACCTGGCGTGGAATATGGACAACGATTTTCACATCGTTGGAGTCATTCATGACTTGGTGATGGACTCTCCATTCGAACCTGTGAGACCCGCTATTTATCTTAACATGGGAGGCGCGAGCTGGATGTATCTGCGGATCAATCCTGCCATGAGCACCGCCGAAGCGTTACCGAAAATAGAAGCAACATTTAAGAAAGTGATCCCTGACGCGCCGTTTGATTATAAATTTGCGTCTCAGGAGTATGCCACCAAGTTCTCCACCGAAGACAATATCGGGAGACTCGCCATCGTGTTCACTGCACTTGCAATCATTATCAGTTGTCTGGGATTATTCGGACTGGCGTCATTTGTAGCCGAACAGCGCACAAAGGAAATTGGTATAAGGAAAGTACTGGGCGCATCCGTGCCAACGCTGTGGCGAATGCTCTCGGGTGAATTCGTGATATTGATTATTGTGGCGTGTGTCATCGCAGTGCCGACGTCATATTATTTTCTTTACAAAGGAATAAGCGGATATGAATACCGCACAGAGATTGCGTGGTGGATCTTCGCTGCCGCTTCCGGTGGGGCACTGACGATAACACTGGCTACAGTAAGCTTTCAGGCAATCAGGGCCGCGCTGGCGAATCCGGTGAACAGCCTGAGAACCGAGTGATTGATAGGGGTGATCATTATTTTCCATATAAAGCCTTTAAAACAGGGAAAAGCCGGAGAGTTCTATTTAACATAATATCAATTATATAACAAACCAATTTTGACCTTGACATTCAATTATTTGCTACACCCTGCGACCGGCTTTCAATGCGATGCCAGATAAGCCCCGGGGCTCCGTCGGAGCCCATATTCGCGGTGGCAACAGCGCTTCTGGCTCTACACATTCAAACCAAACGCGATGGCGATGGTAGCGCGTCCGCGAAGTTCGAAAACATTCGAAATGACAAAACAGACCGGCCACCTCGAAGCCCGCCAACCCATCCATGGACTTACCATGAACTATCCACGGGTAATGTACGGGTGATGTTTGGCTAATGTATGGGTGAAGACGGGGCACTTCCGGGTTTCGGATGGTTCCGGGTTTGCTGACTCCCCGAGCGTCACCAATCTGTGTTAATTAATTATTAGTTGACATCGTGACGGACGGATTGATTATTTCCGACGATTTAATATCAACCTTCACTTTTTTCTTTCCTTTGGCAGCCGGCGTCCTCAGCACCTTTACCTCTTCCAGGTTAACCGGCTCACTGATCATGCGCCTGGCCGCCTCCGCAACTACCTTCTCATCGAACTTGCTCTTAAACTTGCTCCTGATCTGCCTGCGCAAAAAAGTTATCCCGGGCTTGCTCAAAAGAATCGACGCAATAGTGGTCTTTTCCGTAGCCATGAAATCATTCCAGAGCTGATTCAATCCCTTCTTAACAACGGAATCCCGGTGCAGGAACTGAAGGCACTCCAAACACCCTTTTACAGTCTCTGGAGTACTGAGATTGATTTCAAAAACCATCTTCGAATCAATCGGCTGCGCAAAGATCACTTTATATAGCTGCAGGATCCTGCCATTGGTGAGCACGACCCACTCTACTCCTTCATTCGCGGCATATTCAATCGCCTGGCGCAGATGCTTGTTCGACAACGCCAGCGACAATGCTTTCACTTCGACCAGGAAATGCCTGTCACCTTCAATCTGTACAACGTAGTCCGCGTAAGTTCCTTTGATCATGTATTCCGTCTTGATCTCTTCCAGGGATTTATATCCCAGGAGATCGGTAAGAATATGGTTGACCATAATCCTGGTGCCGGATTCATCCAGTTCCTGGATGTCCCTGGAGAAAAATTGCTTTCTGTACTCCTTAATTCCATTAAGAAGCTTTTGGGTTTTAGCAGAGGTTAACATATTGCAAGGGTTTTGATTTCGAACAGCATATTAAAGTACCCCATTCATTGAAAAATATCAACAACAAATCGCAAATCTATTCATAACGAACCCCTAAGGGTTTTCCCGAAAATAGAATGGAAGGCAATAGCATTACCAAATAAGGAATAACGGCAGTGTGAAAAGCTCCCAGGGCAATGCACGAATGGCCTCATACTTCACAGACTACGGCATCCAAGGACCTGTTCTAAGTGAAAACAGAGACAGCACCCCTCCGACCTAATCCACCCATGGACTTACCATGAACTATCCACGGGTAATGTACGGGTAATGTATGGGTAATGTATGGGTAAGGACGGGGCACAGCTCCAGTTTCAGATCGTTCCGGGGTTTGCGACTTTACACGCCTGCCTGCCAGCATCCTGGCTCCGCGCATTCGTTGCCACATTACACGCATTCATCCATTCCGCCTGAGCGCTATTCGTACTTAAGAGTTTCGGCCGGATTCACCATAGCGGTTCTAATGGCGTGATAGCTGACGCTAATCAATGCCACGGATAAGCCG
>DASVOT010000656.1:0-3479 GCA_036383235.1 Chryseosolibacter sp. | reverse complement strand
CAACGCCCTCTGCAGGTTCAGGGAAATGGCGAAGTCAGTTGATATTGTTGATTATTGATTAATCGCGCGTGCGGCCTCAGGTCAGCTTCTCCCTGAAGAAGTCAACCGTGCGCTTCCACGCGAGCTCAGCCGCGGCCTTGTCGTAACGCGGCGTGGTGTCGTTATGAAAACCATGGTTGACATCCGGATAGATATACGCCTTGTATTCCTTGTTGTTTTTCTTCAACGCCTCTTCATACGCCGGCCATCCTTCGTTGACGCGGGTGTCGAGCCCTGCATAGTGCAGAAGTAAGGGAGCGTGAATCTTCGGTACATCTTCAACAGGGGGCTGCCCGCCATAAAAAGACACAGCTGCCGCCAGGTCCGGGATCCGCACCGCCATCAGGTTGGCAATTCCGCCGCCAAAGCAGAAGCCCACAACTCCAACTTTTCCGTTGCACTCCTTGTGTTTTTTCAGCACCTCGTATGCCGCGATAAAATCCTCCAGCATCTCGTTTCGGTCGCGCTTGCTTTGCAGCGCGCGCCCTTCATCGTCATTGCCGGGATAACCACCCAGCGGAGTCAAGGCGTCGGGTGCGAGCGAAATGAATCCGGCCAGCGCAGCCCGCCTTCCCACATCTTCAATATGCGGGTTCAGGCCACGGTTCTCATGAACGACGACAATACCGCCGAGTTTCTTTTTTGCGTCCACCGGTCGCGACAGCAACGCCTTTATCGTTCCTCCGCCTTTGGGCGAATCATAGTTGATGTACTCGGACTTTAACCGGGGATCATTGGCCTGAATCTGTATGGCACCCTTGTAGTCCGGCATCAGGAAACTCATCAGCGACGCCACCGTGACGCCACCGACAGCATAGGCCGACAACCTTTGAATAAAATCGCGTCTTTCGATCCGGTTGTGCGCGTAATCATCATACAGGTTGAAAACTTCCTGGCTGATGTCTTCTTTTCGGATAGGATTCATAGGCTTCGTCTTTTTTGATTCAAGGATAGACAATGATTGGGGAACTCGGGGGGCTACATCCACCGGGCGTCGTTTTCGCGCACGTCCCTGGCGCGATAGGATGCGATCTTGCGGATGAGCGTTTTCGGCAGCGGTTTTTCGTAGGGAAATTGTATCGACCCTTTCCCGGTCTTGTACTTCTTTAGCTCCACTTCGAATGGCTTCATCGCCGAAGGCGTCGGCATAAAGCCCAGGTGCGACTTGAATGCGGCAAACGCGAATAGAATCCGGTTCTCCTCAAACACTGGCATGCCCCATTTCAATGATTCCCTGCCCTCGGGCGTCACCTTCTTCAAAACAGCACGCATGTCGCGCAAATGTTTTTGCCCTTCCCTTGGCGCTCCGTCGATATATTCATCGACCGTTGTCGGCTTGGCAGTTTTCATGGAAAGAATGGTTGCGTCAGGGTTAATTTACAAAAAAAATGATCAGCAAATTTTCGGCTGAGGCCCTCGGTTTGCAGTGATCATAAAGTAAAGTTAACCTCCTGTGCGGCGACGGTAAAAGATTTTGCTTAAGTTAGCTATCATCAATCCTGAGGATACCTTATGAAACGACCCGGTTCCGTCACCATCCTTGGATGGTTTTTCATCGCGGCAGGAGCGCTCGGGTTTGCGTACCACGCCACAGAGCTCGACATTCGGAATCCCTTTGCAGGTGATGCGGCCTGGGTGCTTTTCGTGCGGCTTCTTGCCGTTGCCGGCGGTGTCCTGGTACTCCGCGGGTCAAACGCCGGGCGCTGGCTCCTGATCCTTTGGGCGGCCTACCATGTTGTGCTCAGCTACTTTCATTCGATGTCCGGACTGGTAGTTCACGCACTCTTGTTAGCGGCAATTATATTTCTCTTTTTCCAACCGCGCGTGGTTGCCTATTTCAACCAGAGATAATACCTTATACCCTATACCTTTATCGTCTGCTGTTGGAGCACTGGCGTCCGCGCCCTTTCATAAGCCTCGCCTATCTGCTGCCTCCACATGGCATAATACAAGCCCTTCTCCATCAGCAGCTCCTCGTGCCTGCCTGACTCGATGATGTGCCCGCGCTCCAGCACAAATATCCTGTCGGCGTGCATGATCGTTGAGAGGCGATGGGCGATCAGGATGGTGATCTGGTTTTTGATCGAGGAGACATCGCGGATCGTTTCCGTGATCTCCTCTTCGGTGATGGAATCGAGCGATGACGTCGCCTCGTCGAACACGAGAATGTCCGGCTGACGAAGAAGCGCGCGTGCGATCGACAATCTTTGTTTCTCGCCGCCGGACACCTTTACGCCACCTTCGCCGATGACGGTATCGAGACCTTTGTCTGCGCGTGCCAGAAGGGACTGGCACGCGGCCTGCTGCAGCACCTTCATGCACGCCTCGTCTGTGGCATCGGGCCTGACGAATAACAGGTTCTCGCGAATGGTACCCGCGAATAATTGAGTGTCCTGGGTGACAAAACCTATCCGCGCGCGCAGGTCATCCAGGTTTATGTCGCTGCCGGCCACGTCGTTGTACAGGATCGTTCCGCTGCGGGGCTGATACAATCCTACCAGGAGCTTGACAAGCGTAGTCTTCCCGGATCCGGACGGACCAACAAACGCAAGTGTTTGTCCGCTGCGGGCGGCAAATGTGATGTCATCCAGGGCATTCGCATGCGCGGACTGATGTTTGAAGCTTACGTTGTTGAAGCTCAAATGTGTTATCCGGCCCACGTGTATGGGATTATGCGGTTTTGGCTCCTTGGGAAGGTTCAGGATGCGGTTGAAATTTAACAGCGACACCTCAGCCTCCCGGTAACTAATGATCACATTTCCCAATTCCTGCAGGGGCGTAAACAGGAAGAATGAATAAAAGAGGAAGGTAAAATATTTTCCCGGCGATAGTTCATTGTCGAAGATCAGCAAGAGGAGTATCACGATCATGACACTGCGAATGAAATTGACAGTGGTGCCCTGCAGGAAGCTCATGCCCCTGACGTACTTGACCTTCTTCAGCTCAAGGCCGAGAATCTTGAACGTGGTCTTGTTGAGGCGTTGGATCTCCTGGTTGGCGAGCCCCAGGCTCTTTACCAGCTCTATGTTTCGAAGTGACTCCGTTGTGGAGCCCGCAAGCGAGGTGGTTTCTGCCACAATACTTTTCTGAACGACTTTTATTTTCCGGCTGAGCAGCCAGCTGGTGAAAGCAATGATGGGCACGGAAGCAAAGTAAACGAGCGTAACTTTGTAGCTCACCGACAGAGAATAGACGATCACGAAGATCATTCCCACCAACGTGGCGAAGAGGACGCTGATAAAGGAGGTGATGAATTTTTCGCAATCCGTCCGCACCTTCTGCAGGATTCCCAGGGTCTCGCCGCTTCGCTGATCCTCGAATGTCTGAAAGGGCAGTTCCAGCGAATGCTTGAGTCCGTCCGCATACATGCTGGCGCCGAGTTTCTGGACCACGATGCTGGTAAAATAATCCTGCAGATTCTTTGCGATGCGCGATACCAT
>DASVOT010000655.1:0-2103 GCA_036383235.1 Chryseosolibacter sp. | reverse complement strand
CCGGCGGCTATCCAGGGGTCGTTGCCGGAAAGCAAGCCCCGAAGGTTTTGTCCTACCCCGGCGGGAAAGCCCTTGCTTGCTCATAGCGTCCTTTCTATCATTTCCCCTTTAACCGGATCCTGCTGCCATGCGGTGGACATGCTTTATTATCGGAATACTCCTGGCGGGGTGCCTGAAGGCTCAAAAAACGCCGTCCGTGAGACCCGAAAGGGCTACGGCGATCGTCGACACCCAGGTAGCGGCCATGTCCCGGCAGATTTCGCCCGACAGTATCCGGGCCTCCATTGAAAAACTTGTGAGCTTTGGCACGCGCCACTCGCTGAGCGACACGGCGAGCAGCGCGGCAGGGATAGGGGCGGCAAGACGGTGGGTTGTGTCGAAGCTCCGGCAGTTTGCCCGCCAGCACCATGCTGACATGCGCGTCACGCTCGAGCCTTGTCCGGTCGCTCCCGGCCGGAGGGTTCCTTATCCCGTCACCATGAAGAATGTGGTCGCCATCCTGAGGGGGGCCGACACCACCGACAGCCGTATCATCGTGGTCAGCGGCCATCTCGATTCACGCAACACGGACGTGATGGATTCCGTCGGCCTGGCGCCGGGCGCCAACGACGACGCCTCGGGCGTCGCCGTCGTGCTGGAGCTTGCCCGGGTGATTTCCGCGAAGAGGTTTCCCTGCACGCTTATTTTCATGGCCGTGCAGGGCGAGGAGCAGGGCCTGCTCGGCGCCGCCTGCATGGCGGAAAAGCTGAAGGAGAGCGGAGCCAACGTGATCGCTATGCTAAATAATGACATCGTGGGAAACACGCTGGCCAGCGAGACCGGCGACCGGAACGCGGGGACTGTCCGCCTGTTCAGCGAAATGATCCCCGCCGCCGAAACGGATGAGCAAGCGCGGGCCAGGGCCATGCTGCGCGCCGAAAACGACAGCCCTTCGCGTCAGCTGGCAAGATACGTGCGGGAAGCGGCTCAGCCGTACCTGAAGGATTTCACCGTAACACTGAGCGCGCGGCCGGACCGTTTCCTTCGCGGCGGCGACCACATCCCATTCAGCAGGCAGGGTTTTTCGGCAGTGCGGTTCACGGAGTTCAACGAAAATTTCAATCAGCAGCATCAAACCATCCGCGAGGAAAACGGCATTGAGTACGGCGACCTGCTGAAATTTGTCGATTGCGCGTACGCAGCCAACGTTGCGCGTGTCAACCTGATTGCCATCACGTCGCTGGCAAAGGCTCCCGCGGCTCCGCGCGATGTGAAAATGAAAATGAACCTCGACAATCTGACGCACCTTCAATGGAGTGCGCCCGCGACCGGTCCCAGTCCAAAAGGTTACTACGTGCTCATGCGCGAAACCATTCAGCCATTCTGGGAAAAGAAATTCTTTGTCAGCGACACAGCGGTGTCCCTTCCCTACTCGAAGGATAACTATTTCTTCGCCGTGCAGTCGGTCGGCGCTGAGGGGCATGTGAGTTTGCCGGTCACGCCCGTTCCGGGCGGTGGGTAGTCGATGGAAGACAATGATTCCAGCCACAGCGTTGATGAGCATTCATTGTGAAGGCAGACGTGGGCTGCCGGTTTGCTTTCTTTGAGATCAGTCCTTCCCGCGGAGGAGAATAAAGCAACATTGAACATGAAGCGCCTGGCTTCGGTTATCAATTCCGGTAGTAAATTGAATATGCGTGATTGGTTGGCTTCGCTTGTGAACTAGACGTGTCGAAAAGCAAAAAAGACGACGTTTTGTTTTTTGTTCCGGGCAAGAAACCTCTGTTTTCGACAGCGGAGAGAGAAGATAGATATTGCAAGGACAACCATGAAACTGTTACACAATCCTTTTTTTGCTCAACTGCTCCAGGGTTATAGATATATTACGCATGCCCAACAACCGAAATGATGAAGGTCGCCCGAACTATATTCTTTCTTTTCATCCTCGGGTGTCGCAGTCATCAACAGGTTGTTTCAGGTTTGTCTTTGGGTGAACCCCTGACCATTGAATACGACAGGTTATCCAAGGCAGACCGGCGGCATGGAATTCTGGCCGACCCAAATCTGAAATCCGCCGTCGTCTATTTTGCTAACACTTTCGGGGATTCGATAAAGGCTTACCTG
>DASVOT010000654.1:0-8605 GCA_036383235.1 Chryseosolibacter sp. | reverse complement strand
ATTTACATGAATGCGCTCGAGGTCGGCGATGGATTGAACCACGGCGACGTGCGATTTGTCTGGCTGTCCGGCGCCATCGCAATTTTCATTCTCGTCATTGCGTGCATCAACTTTATTAACCTGTCAACGGCCCGGTCGGCGAACCGCGCCAAGGAAGTGGGACTCCGCAAAGTAGTCGGCTCATCAAGGGGTCACCTGATCAATCAATTTCTCATTGAATCGGTCCTGTATAGTGTTTTTTCCTTTCTGCTGGGTGCGGTCATTGCGTCCCTGGCCATTCCCCTCTTTAACGGTCTGGTGGGAAAGACTTTTGTTTTCCCGTGGCACGAGTGGTGGCTTTTCCCGGCGCTGTTGGTCGGCGCGCTGGTTACCGGCGTGTTGGCCGGATTGTATCCGTCGTTTTACCTTTCGTCTTTCATGCCCATTCAGGTTTTAAAGGGAAACGTGGCACGGGGAAGCAGGAACGCCCGTACCCGGAGCATCCTGGTTGTTTTTCAGTTTGCCACCTCCATTGTGCTCATCATCGGTACTTTTATCATTTATCGTCAGATGGAGTTTATCTTGAATACGAAGATCGGCTTCGACAAAGACCAGGTGATGCTGATCCAGGGGACTAACCTGCTGGGAGACAAGATCAATTCGTTTAAAAATGAGTTGCTCACCGTCCGCGACGTGAAAGCGGCGACCGTCAGCGATTATCTTCCGGTCAGGGGAACAAAGCGAAACGGGAACGGTTTCTGGAACGAGGGCAAAAAACAAACCGATCCTGCAGTAGGCACTCAATTCTGGATCGTCGATTATGATTATCTTTCCACCCTGGGGATTCGCCTGGCGCAGGGCAGAAATTTTTCACGCGACATGCCTACCGATTCCGACGCCTGCATCATCAACCAGGCGATGGCCAGGGAGCTGGGCCTGAAGGAACCCCTTGGCAAACGCATCACCAATTACAAGCTGTGGACGATCGTCGGCGTGATCGAAGATTTCAATTATGAAACACTGAAAGACAATGTGGGACCCTTGTGCATGGTGCTTGGAAAGAGCCCTTCGATCACCTCCATCAAGATCAGTACCTCCGATATGCCTTCGGTGATACAGTCCATTACGAAGGTGTGGAAGCGCTTTGCGCCACCGCAGCCCATACGTTACACGTTCCTGGATGAAAGTTACGCCCGCATGTACGAAGACGTCCGGCAGATGGGACGAATCTTTACCAGCTTCGCCGTTCTGGCGGTGATTGTCGCCTGCCTCGGACTGTTTGGTCTTTCTTCATTCATGGTAGAGCAACGAAGCAAGGAGATCAGCATACGCCTGGTGCTGGGGGCTTCGGTCGACAGCATTTTCAGGTTGCTCACGGAGAATTTTGTGAAGCTGGTGCTCATATCATTCGTCATCGCCGCGCCGCTGGCATGGTACCTGATGCATAAATGGCTGGAGGATTATGTTTACAGAACAGAGATCACGGCTGACATCTTCATCATCGCTGGGCTCATCGCCACCTTCATCGCGCTTGCTACGATCAGCTACCAGGCCCTTCGCGCGGCCACCGCGAACCCCGCGCAGAGTCTGAGGTCGGAATGAGGGTGGCCGTTGGCCTTTCGCTTTTGGAGATTGGCGAGGCGTTCATTTGCCGGAGCCTTTCTTTCGTTTAGCAGTTTTTTTCTTATACGCCTGTTTGGGTTCGTAAACGGCGTTACTAGTTTTCTGTGTGCCTTTGGGTTTGCGAACAGGTTGTATCAGTAATGTTTCCGGCAAAGAAAGATGCTCTGATCCTTATCCAAACAAAAACTCCACATCGTCGCGGGTGAGGTTCTTTACAAACCCGGCGTCTTCCTGGATGAGGTCATCGGCAAGCGTCTTCTTCTTTTCCTGGAGCCTGAGGATCTTTTCTTCCACCGTATCCTTGCAGATCATTTTATAGGCGAAGACCTTTCTCGTCTGGCCGATGCGATGCGCGCGATCGATGGCCTGCTGCTCGGCGGCCGGATTCCACCAGGGATCGACCAGGTACACATAATCGGCCACCGTAAGGTTAAGTCCGACACCTCCCGCCTTCAGGGAGATCAGAAAGGCCTTGATGTTTTCGTCTTCCTGGAACTGCGTCACCTGTTCTTTCCTTTTGGGAAGGGGCGTCTTTCCGTCGAGATAGCAATACGTGATGCCCGCTCTCTCAAACTCTTCCTTTATCAGCTGCAGCATTTGCGTGAACTGCGAGAAGACCAGCAGCTTGTGGTTACCCGCATTTTCCTGTACTTCGCGGATGAGCTCTTCGATTTTTACGGAATTTAGCGTTTCATCTTCCGCCTTGCTCACGAGGGCCGGGTGATCGCATATCTGGCGAAGCCTGAGCAGGGCCTCGAGCACATCCATGCCGGACCGGGCAATCCCTTCCTCATCGATCTTCTTCAGCAGCCTGTTCCGGTAGCCATCCCGGTAATGGTTGTATAATTTTCGCTGACCGGCTTCCATCGTGCACCACAGCACTGACACCGTTTTATCGGGCAGGTCTTTCGCAACCTGTTCTTTGGTGCGGCGCAGGGTGAAGGGATAGATCAGCTTTTTCAGCTCGCGGGTTTTTTCCGGGTTCCCGAATTTATCGATGGGCACGGCAAACTCGCGGTTGAAATATTCGCGGTTGCCCAGCAGCCCGGGATTGAGGAAATTGAACTGCGCAAAGAGGTCGGAGGTATTGTTCTGGAGGGGCGTACCGCTGAGGATGATGCGGTTCGCCGCCCGCAATTCACGGATCGCTTTGGTGATCCGGGCATCGGGGTTCTTGATCGCCTGGCTTTCATCGAGGATCACATACTGCCAGAGGAAACCCGACAGCTGCTCCACGTCGTTGCGCACCAGCCCATACGTTGTGAGCACGATGTCAAAATCCGTGAAATGTGTCTCATTCAGCTCGCGCTGTGCTCCGTAATGAACATGGTATTTCAGGGACGGACAGAATTTCTGCAGCTCGCTCTCCCAATTGAAAATCAGCGAAGTCGGGCAGACGACGAGCTGCGTGCTGCCCGGATATTTCTCTTTCACGTATTGAAGAAAAGAGATGGCTTGCAGCGTTTTTCCCAGACCCATGTCATCGGCGAGACAGCCCCCCCAGCCGAGCTCATCCAGTGTCTGAAGCCAGTGAAATCCCGAAAGCTGATAAGGGCGCAGCGATGCTTTGATATCGGCGGAGAGTGCAACCCGGGTCGTGTGGTCGTACTCGAGTATTTTTCTTTTTCGCTCCTCGATATCGGCCCGGATGCCGTTGCCTTCGATCTTGTCCTGAATATCTTCGAGCAGCGTGAAGTGCATCTTGCTGAGCCGCAGGGTTCCGTTTTCTTCCGTGGCGGTGCGGAACAGAAGGCTGTACTGGGCGATCCAGGCTTCCGGTATATGTCCCAGCGTTCCGTCTTCCAGCATGATGGTATCCTGGTGGCTGAGGATGGCGTGGCGGATCTCTTTCAGCGGGACGTCCTGGTCGCCCCAATGGATGGTGACGTTCAGCTCGAACCAATCGGTTGCTGTCCCCGCACGGATGGTAATCTTCGGGTCATGAGTGGAGTACCTGAACTTTTTGAGGTTCTCAAATCCATGGATGCTCAGTCCTTCGTCCTGTACCTTCCGCAGCATCCCGATGAACCAGCCCCGTTTCATTACGTCGTCAAACGGCAGGTAGAAGTACTGATTGTTCCGCTGGGAGGGAAAGGAAGGATGCAGGGTTCGGAGATATTCATACAGCCTCTGCTCCGCCGCCTTGTTTCTCCTTATGAGGGTGAGTTCCGGTTCGCGTTCCTCGACATGGTGCGTTTCCTCGCTGTAGTCTATCTCCACGCCGTCGTAGGAAAACTCCGGCCGGATCATCAGGTTGCTTTCGTTCAGCTCGCTCAGGCGCACGCGAAGTTGAACGTCGGGCTCGGAAATTTTGATGTTCAGTTTGGGGTGAATGTCGACCGGGTATTTTTCGATCCATGGGATGAGGTATTTCCGCACGACTTCCTTCTTGACTGACAGCGGGAAGCTCAGCGGTCCGTTCTTGAATGTGTCGGCGAGGGTGAGGCAGTCGGCGGTCGCGGGAAGGTAGAGGGTCCCATCTTTCTGGAGGAGGATACCGCCCCACACGTCCAGGTCCGCCTCGCTGTTATCGAGGAGGAGAATCATTCGAAGAGTGATCAGGCCTTTTTCCAGGGTTGCTGAAAATCTGAACGCCGGCGGATTGGTACTGAGCCGGATGTGGTTTTGCTGCATGTTGCTGAACCGACCTCTCCTGAGAAAAAAGATATGAGGCCATGCGGCCAGCCTGGGCCAAAGTTTTTGCAGGATCTCAACGTAGTGTTTGCGCAGGTTCACCAGCTCCCGCGCGGAGAGATGGGCCCAGGAGCCCGAATGGTCCCTGATGAAGCGGTTGCCTGTTTTCGTCATCCAGGTCAGCAGGCGGTTGTCCGAGAATTCCAGCAGATCGTTGTAAAAGTCATCTTCCAGTGATTGGAGAAAAGCAAGTCCTTTCTCCACCTGCAGGGATATCCTTTTGTATTCAATCGCGCCGTTCATGTGGTAGATGAGGACCGGCTCGAGGTCAAAGCGCGTGGACTTGGCCGAAACAAAATTGAACAGGAAGCCGATCTCGAATTCAAGGTCATGACTGGCGGGCAGAGTCGGTCTCACAACCTTCCGATATTCATTTTTCCCTTCTTCAAAAAGCATCATCAATGACGGTGTTGGGACTGACAGGTTAGTAAATCATTTCCGGATGCGGCATTGATAAAAATCCGGATGGGCCGAAAGCGTAGGATTAAAAAAATCAATTGCTGCTGATCCGATATGGTGACAAATATATCAAAGGCAGCCGCGCTGAAATATTTAACGATCGTTTTTTTGTTGCGGGCTTTTAAACTGCTGACCGTGACCCTATTGGAAATCACGCCTATTTTTTTTAATTTGAACGGACACGTATTTACAGCTATGAAAAAAATTCTGTTCCTCACTCTTGCGCTGCCCGCGATTTTTTTTAGTTGCCAGCAGCCCGCCGGCACGAAGATGATCGTCCCGGCCAGCGGTTCATCTTCCGGATTCAAAGTGGTGGGATACATTCCGGCGAGGAGCATCGACACTGCTTCCATTCCTTTCCGGTATCTGACGCACATTAATTTCGCCTTCGGGATGCCCGCGAAAAACGGCGGAGGGCTGGAGGCGATCAGGGGCTGGGACAAGCTCATCGGGCTGGTGAAGAAAGCGCACGAGAACAACGTGAAAGTTTTCATTTCCATCGGCGGCTGGAGCATCGGCGATGGGGGAGGAGAGGACAGCCGTTTTCACCGCCTTGCGCAGGACCAGGAAGAGCGCAACTTTTTTGTAACGAAAACAATGCAGGTGGTGAGGCGTTTCGATCTCGATGGCGTGGACATGGACTGGGAATATCCTGACATTGAAAACCGTTCGGCGGAAGACAACGTGCTGTTGATGAGGCAACTCGCCGACTCGCTGCACGCGAACAACAAAGAGCTGACCGCGGCAGTCGTGCATTACGGCAACCAGGGCGAGGGGACCAAGAAAGAGGTGTTTGACATGGTTGACTGGCTGAACCTGATGGCATATGATGATGACAAGGGGCTGCCGGTACCGCATTCTCCTTACAGCCTTGCCGAGAAATCCATCAAGTACTGGGTGAAAGAGCGAGGGCTTCCTCCCGCGAAGGCGGTGCTGGGTTTACCTTTTTACGGGAAACCGCGAAAAGAAAAACTGAGTCGTTATAACGAGCTCCTGGCTGCGGGCGCCGACCCGATGGCCGATGAATTTGATTCCGTCTATTACAATGGCATCGCCACCATCAAGAAAAAGACGGAGCTTGCAAAACGCGAAGGTCTTGGCGGTGTGATGATCTGGGAGATCTCGCAGGATACCAACGACGACCGCTCGCTCTTGAAGGCGATCAACGAGAGTGCCGGATTGATCCGGCAGACGTCGGGTAAATAGCTGTTGGCTATTGGCTGTCCGCTCCATGTAGGGAGGATATTTTTAATGAACACTGCGATCGGAGTAGCAGCATGCGCTTTTCAGAGAACGGCCTCTGCCAAGAGCCAAGAGCCAACAGCCAATCGCCAGCTTACAGTTCATCGCTCGTAAGCACCATGGCGCCGAGCGCGCGCATTTCTTTTTTCGCTTTCTCAAAATCAGCGGGGATGATGGACCGGGTGGCATCTTCAATGACGAACGTCTTGAACCCTTCTTTCAGAGCGTCCTTGGCGCTATAGAAAACGCAATAGTCGCCTGCGAGCCCGCAGATATAAACAGACTGCACTCCCCGGCTCTTCAGGTAGCCGGCCAGTCCGGTCATTTTCCTATGGCCGTTGTCGTAGAAAGCGCTGTAGCTGTCGATTTCAGGGTCCATTCCTTTTCGGAAAATCGCTTCCACGCGATTCAGGTTCAGGCTGGCATGCAGCTCCGCGCCGGGGCTTCCCTGCACACAGTGATCGGGCCACAGCACCTGCTCGATGCCTCCGAGCTGAATTTTATCAAAAGGCCTTTTCCCTTCGTGGTTGGATGCAAAGCTCTTATGGTTCTGCGGATGCCAGTCCTGTGTGGCGACAACAAGGTCAACCTTCTCCGAGAGCTCGTTCGTCAGCGGAATGATCTGTTCTCCTCCAGGCACCTCCAGGCTTCCACCTGTGACAAAATCGTTCTGAATGTCGACAATAAGCAATGACCTCATGGCTGATTTTTATGTTGTTGCTTTAATTCATTTCGCAGGTCACGCAATCTTCCGCTGATACCCACTTTATAGATATGCGGATTCTGAAACCGCTTGTGTTCTTCCGGGACGCGCGCCAGCCGGCCCATGCTGTAAGCGGAGATCTGCGCCAGTGAAGGGGAGGCTTCAACAATCCTGCCGTTACGCATCCGCGGATGAAGGAGGGGTTCCTGTGTCAATCCCTCCAGCGAAAGCGACTTGTCGGGCTCCGAGGGATGATGCATCAACGTTACTTTTTTCTCATCTTCCAGCGTGACGACATCCGCCCCTAAAAAATTCCCGGATCCGTTCACGACCCGGAAGACCTGTTTCTTTCCCGGAAGCGTGATCTTCCTGAGGTTTTCGGATAGCTTGATGCGCGGCTTGCCGTTGGCGAATGACAGTTTGTATACTCCGTCAAGTGCCGCATCGGGCGGGCCGGTGACCAGGCTTGTTCCGACGCCGAACACATCGATTGGCGCGCGCTGATCCATTAAGCTCTTGATCACATATTCATCGAGCTGGTTTGAAACGGTGATCGTGACATACTGCAGTCCCGCATCGTCAAGCATCTTCCTCGATTGTTTTGAAAGGTAGGCGAGGTCTCCGCTGTCGAGGCGGATGCCCTGCAGCCTTTGTGAACGCCCTTCCATTTCCTTTGCCACGGTGATGGCGTTTGGCACGCCAGACCTGAGGGTGTCATAGGTGTCGACGAGCAGCACACAATTCAGGGGTCGTTTCTCGGCAAAATCCCGGAAAGCGGAAAGCTCGTCCTCGTAACTCTCAATGAACGAGTGGGCCATGGTTCCGACGCACGGGATATTAAAATCTAGACCGGCTTTCACATTGCTCGTGGAATTGAATCCGCCCACAATGGCTGCGCGGGCGGCGTGATAACCGCCCAGCCCCTGGGCCCTGCGCAAGCCGAAATCGCTTAAGATTTTGTCGGGCGCCGCCCACCTCATGCGCGCTGCCTTCGTGGCAACGAGTGACTGAAAATTCAACATATTCAGCAGCGCGGTTTCCACCAGCTGCGCCTCGAGAATGTTGCCCTGCACCCTTACTACCGGCTCGTTGGGAAAGACAATTTCCCCTTCCTGAACGGAGAGAACGGAGCCCCGAAAACGGAATCCCTTCAGGTGGTCGATGAAGCTGCGGTCTAACCCGATCGTGCGCAGGTACTCAAGATCGTCTTTTGTGAATTGCAGATCTTCGAGTAGTTGCAGCACATCGCCCAACCCGGCAAAGACAACATAGCCTCCGTCGAAAGGAAGCTTCCTGAAGAAATAATCGAAAACAGCCTCGCGCCGGTCCGCCCCCTGTAAAAAATAAACCTGACCCATCGTCAGCTGATAGAGGTCGGTATACGTACCGGTTATTGACAAGGTGTTCATTCCGCGATATTGCGCACTAAATTAGAGTTATTAACCGAACTGTGAAGCGCCGGCACAAAAACTCTGCCGCCAAATCCGCATTGGGCACCGCTCATAACCCGCGGGCATCCGCTCGCCTTGCCGATTGCCTCAATTCCTTTCAAACAGGGTTTATTTTTTTTACTTTTATCGCGCTTCGCAAATGCCAGGCTCAAAGTTCGTTCAATTCTCAAATCCACCTCTGATGATGTCGATGCTCTGTTCGCGCGTGAGACTCTATTTCTTTCCCGCTTTTTTTATCATCGCAATAGGCCCTACTTCCGCCGCCGCTCAGCAACAGTCGCCCGCGTTTCTACAGTATCTCCACAGCCCGTGGGTTGATTCGGTGATGAGTCAGCTGACGCCGGATGAACGGATCGCACAGCTGATCATGGTGGCTGCCTTTTCGAACCGGGGTCCTGAGCACCAGCAGCAGATCATGAGTCTCGTCCGAGACAAAAAGGTGGGAGGCCTGGTG
>DASVOT010000653.1:0-7427 GCA_036383235.1 Chryseosolibacter sp. | reverse complement strand
CTTGTTAAGATCGACCCCTACCCCGGCTGCAGGGAAGGTTCCCCACTGGTGGTCGGGACCAAGTTTTGTCGATCCCTCCCTTCTTACCGAAGCGTTGAAGAAGATGCCATTATCAAAGGAAAGGTTAAGCCGTGCAAAACCTGCGATGATCTTATTCCAGGGGCTCTTGCTGCTGGAAATATCTACGTTCGAAGCGATACCTGAAATTCTGTCGCCCGCATTTTCCATCGCATTGTATCCCAGTTCATCACTGGGAAAATTTCCAAGTTCCATGCGAAAATCCTGAAACTGATCCTGCTGATAAGAGTAACCGGCAGACAATGTCAGGTCAATCCTGTCCATCGCTTTGGTGAACGACCCGTAGGTCTCAAAAAGCGTGAACGTCTTGTCGGAAGCGTATCTCCTGGCAAGACCGTTCCGGCCATAACCCACCCAAAGAGATTTGCTTGAATAATATGCACCGTCCAGCACGTCATCGAATTGCTGTGCATAGTTTACCGTCCAGGTAAGGTTCTTCGTCAGGTTGTAGTCAACCTTTGCACTGTAGTTGATGTTCTTGCTCTTGCCTTCATTCACGTTTTGCTGCAGGATCGCCACCGGATTGTAGTTATCAAACAGGATTGCCTGATAATATTCTCCGTTCGGGAAGTAGATCGGTGCCGTCGGGTTGTACAGGGTGGCATAGCGGAAAGCTTCGTTAAATGAAAAATCGCTATTCCGGTTTGTGAAGGCCATGTTGATGTCGACTTTCAGTTTACCGTCCAACGCCATATGCGTGAGGTTGGCCCGCGTATTAACCTGGTTCCATCCGGAATACCGAAGGATACCGTTCACGTCCCTGAAATTTGCCGATACACGGAAACTGGTGTTTTCCGCTCCGCCTGAAATGGAAACGTTGTGCACATTAGAGACTCCGGTTTGCGTTACTTCTTTCTGCCAGTCCGTTTGCGATCCGAGATCGTTACCCCCTGCCGTGACATACTGACTTGCCGTCATCACGGGCACTTTTTTGAAAATGGAAGCGGCGGACACATACGCGTTGTAGTTAACGGAAACGCCGCCCGTCCGCGAACCCCTTTTGGTCGTAACGAGAATCACACCGGAAGAACCACGGGTACCGTAGATTGCCGCGGCCGATCCGTCTTTTAACACGTTGATACTCTCAATGTCGTTCGGGTCGATATTGTCAAATGATGCACCGAGCACACCATCCACAACAACAAGTGGCTCGAGGTTAGAACCAACCGTGGATAGACCCCTGAGACGAATAATGGGGCTTGCATTTGGATCGCCTCCTTTATTGTAAATGCTAAGACCCGCTACCTTGCCCTGCATCAACTCTGTTGGGTTGTTGATGTTTCCGAGGTTGAAATCTTTCGGCTCCAGCGATACCACCGAACCCGTGATCTCCTTCTTCTCCTGCGATCCATACCCCACAACCACTACCTCCGAAAGCGATGTCACATCCGCTTCCAGCGTCACATTGAGATTGGTCTGGTTGGCAACTGAAATTTCCTGGGTTGTAAAGCCCACAAAAGAAAAAACAAGTGTAGCGTTATCAGAAACAGCAAGGGAATAGTTTCCATCTACATCTGTCACCGTACCATTGTTGGTACCTTTTTCGACTACGTTAACTCCAGGAAGTCCGGTGCCATCGTCTGCTGATGTCACCTTTCCCATAACAGTCTTACTCTGCGACCACGCCACCGACGTGACCAGCAAAAGTACAACCGTTAAATACCTGCTTAAAGACAAGTAGAAATGCGTCATACGGTTTTAGGTTTGGGTTAAATTAAAAGATACGCACTCTGATGATGGGCTAACTGATTACACCAAAATGCTTCGAAAAGATAAACAGAACCCGGTGAATAAACACGATGAAAATTGCTTTTTTTTGATTGGAATCGGTTCCGCAATCGTTTGTGCAAACATTGCGGAACGCGTTTTAACCGACCGCCCCTCATCACCGCCTTCCACCCCGCCCGTCCAGTTCAAGACCCTCTTACGCAAAAACAGCATCCCTTCAACCAAAAAAGCCACTAGCGGAGCTCCAGCACCAGCGCCCCCCATGCAGGCACGTTGACCACACTCAAATCCCCCAGCTCCGCACCTGTCAGCACGTCGCGCGCCCGCATCGCCCCTCCGAGATCCCCCGCGAAGGCTTTCGCGCTCACCACCTTTTCCGAATCATTCGCATTCAGCACAACCATAACCCTATGCGTGTCATCATGCCGGAAGTACACATATACATTGTCCTCAGGTATGTAATGGGTGAGCTCACCCGTGTGAATGACACCCTGGTCTTTCCTCCATAACAAGAGCGCCCGGAGAAAATCGTGTGCCTCGTTTTCCTCCGCAGTCCTCCCCGCTCTTGTGAATGCATCGCGTCTATCCCCCGGCCACCCTCCCGGAAAATCCAGCCTGATATTCGGGTGATAACCGCCGTCTCCATCCATCAGCAACTCCGTCCCATAATAGATCTGCGGAATTCCGCGGGTTGTAAGCAGAAATACAAGGCCCATCCTGAACTTCCTCATATCGCGGTTCACGGAACGGAAAAACCGCGTCATGTCGTGGTTGTCAAGAAACGTCAGGTTGTGGCCGGCATCGGGGTAAATGAAATCCTGGCTGATGAGCGTATACAGGCGCCGCATCCCTGAATCCCAGCCCGGGGGTTCATTCAACGCCTGGGCTACTGCGAAACACAGCGGGAAATCGGTCACCGTCGGCAAATGCGACCGATAGCCATCCGCATTGGCGGATCCGTCCTGCCAGTACGCCGTCGCCGGTATGCTGTTCTGCAACCACACCTCGCCCACGATATTGAAAGAAGGATACTCCTCCATCACTTCCTTCGCCCACGTCGCCATGAATTCCTTGTCTGGATACGGGTAGGTATCCATGCGGATGCCATCGATGCCCGCATACGCTATCCACCACAGCGTGTTCTGGATCAGATACCGGGCAAACAGCGGGCTCCGCTGATTCACATCGGGCATCGTCGTGTCGAACCACCCATCCGTCATCTTCGTTTGATCATACGCGGAGCGGTGCGGATCGGAGATGACGTTACCCTGGTAATTCGACCTCGTAAACTCGGGGAACTGATGCACCCAGTCTCGTTGCGGAAGATCCTGCATCAGCCAGTGATCGTTGCCGATGTGATTCATCACCATATCCTGTATTACCTTCAATCCGAGCGTGTGACTCTTCTCTATAAAAGAGAGATACGCCTCGTTGCCTCCGAAACGACGGTCTACGTTGTAAAGGTCCGTAATGGCGTATCCGTGGTAGCTGGACTTCCTTTGATTGTTCTCCAGCACCGGATTTAACCATATCGCCGTCACGCCGAGATCTTTCATGTAATCGAGATGATCGGTTATGCCTTTCAGATCCCCTCCGTGCCTGCCTTCCCCTTTGTCGCGATGAACGCCTTCAAACATTCTCGGTATGGAATCATTCTTCAGATCGCCATTGGCAAATCTGTCGGGCATCACGAGGTAAATAACATCGGAGGAATTGAATCCCTGAATTCCCGCGGTAACCGACGACCTGTCTTTTAGCTCATAGTAATACACAAAGCGTTTTTTCCCCGAGCTGAACGTGATGGGCATCCTGCCTGCCTTCGCCGACGGCGAAATCCCGAGCTCCAGAAAGAGATAATGGGGATTTTCCACTTTCTTCACTTCCCTGAGCGTTACCCCTTCGTAGTCAACGCTCACGCTAAATGCTGAGAGCCCCGGACTTTTTCTGTGAACCATAATCTGTAGGGAATGGGTTTTCATCCCCCTCCACCAGAACGGTGGCTCCACGTGATCAAAGTCGATCGAACTTTTCTGAGCAGAGGCGGTGTAATTAACACCTGCGTTCAGAAAGAGGAGAAATACAGATGCTCGAAGAACGCCGCTGCGCTGCCAGGGGGGCTGGGTAAAGAAGACTTTCATAATGGTGTTTCACTATTCAGTGAGCAAGGTCGCAAAACGCTGGTTAAAATGAACGTTTCCTGTATTCCCTGCTGAGTTGATTCGGTTTGATCTGCGGCACAAGTAATTGACAGACTGGCGATCGGCCTGTGAACTGTGCTATTTCGCGGGAAAAACGATATTTATCAAATACTTCAATCGTTTGCGGTGATTTTACCTAAAAGTTGTGCAACGAGTTGCGAAGCAGTTGCAAAGGGTATAACTTGCGCTTGTATAAATCCTGCCCACCTCGGGAATAACAGCATTGTTCGATACCGGGTGCAGGTTCACTTATAACTATTATTTGCCATGAAGTACAATCAGGTCACCATCAAAGACATTGCCCGCGAACTGGGGATTTCCCCTTCTACCGTTTCAAGGGCGCTGAAGGATCACCCGGATATCAGTCCGGAAACCAAGAAAGCGGTGAACGAGCTGGCGGAGAAGCTCAACTATCAACCTAACATCGTTGCCTTGAGTTTGCGTCAAAGCAAGACCAACACCATAGGCGTGATCATTCCGGAGCTGGTCCACTTCTTTTTCTCCACGGTCATCAGTGGCATCGAGGATGTTGCCTACAGCGCCGGGTACAACGTCATCATCACGCAGTCCAATGAGTCGCTGCAGCGAGAGAAGACTGACATCCGGGCGCTTTTCAACAGCCGTGTGGATGGGATGCTGATCTCTGTCTCGCGCGAAACCAATAATTTCGAACACATCGATAACATTCTTGCCAAAGGTGTGCCGATGGTTTTCTTCGACCGTGTATACGATACTCCGAATTCCAGCAAGATCATCGTTGACGACCTCAGCGGAGCCAAAGAAGCCACCGCCCACCTCATCGAGCAGGGATGCAAGCGCATCGCGCACCTCGAGGGACCTCCCAACCTGGAGATTACGAAACAAAGGCTCGAAGGCTACCTGCAGGCCCACGCCGAACACAAGGTGGCCGTCGACAAGAGATTGATCATGCCCTGCCCGCTCGGGACGATTGAAGAGGGTAAGTCAGCCACGGAAAAACTACTTGCGCAGACCCCCAGGCCTGACGCGATCTTCGCCACCAACGACCCTGCCGCCATGGGCGCCATGCAGGCCGTTAAGGAAGCGGGGCTTAAAATTCCGCAGGACATCGCTGTGGTGGGCTTCAGCAACTGGTTTTTCACGGCCCTGCTCGACCCGCCGCTGACATCAGTGGATCAGCCGGGTTTTGAAATGGGGCAGGAAGCTGCAAAACTCCTCATCCGTCAGATTGAATTAAAAACAAAAGACCGGGATGCTGAAGTGCAGCCAGAAACAAAAATCCTGAAGACCCGGCTTATTGTAAGGGAATCCTCTCTGAAGAAAGGAAAAAAATAATTTTCAGCCGATCGCCGGCGGTCAACGGAGGATTGACCACCGACCTTCGACCAATGACCGGCCTCAACCACAACCATCTGCATGCCCGCGAAACTAACGTCCCGGCTAAATGAGCATTCCGGTAACATTCTTCATTGGCAGAAAGAGATTTCTGGTATCTCGGGCAGAGCCGAACGCTCCCGATTTCTCGTAACAGTCTACCACGATTCCGTTCTCAGGATTCAGATCACCCGCGAGGATTTTTTCGAGGACTTTTCGTATTCGGTGATTACCACTCCGTCGCCCGTCAGCTGGCAGGTGGAAGACACCGGGGAAACACTTCGCCTCTCGACTGCGAAGCTGGTCCTCATTATCCGAAAGGAAACACTGTCCTTTCATTTCCAGGACCAACACGGCCAGACGTTGAACGAGGATGACCCATTCTTCGGCACAAGCTGGATCGGGGAACACGTTACCACTTACAAAAGACTTCAGGAAGGCGAACGGTTCATCGGCCTGGGGGAAAAGACAGGACCACTCGACAGGAGAGGCTTCGGATACACAAACTGGAATACGGATAGCTTCGGATACACATCCGGTTCCGATCCGCTGTATTGCTCAACGCCATTTTATATCGGTATCCATCACAAGGTGGTGTACGGCATCTTCTTCGACAATACCCATAAGAGCTATTTCAATTTCGGTGTTTCCAACAACCGGTTCGCGAGCTTTGGGGCAGACACCGGCGAGATGAATTATTATTTCATGCACGGTGAGACCGTGAGGGAAGTTCTTCAGCATTACACTTTTCTCACGGGACGAATGGAAATGCCACCGCTGTGGAGCATTGGCTACCAGCAATGCCGGTACAGCTACTATCCCGACAAGGAGGTGATCAGTGTCGCCGAAACGTTCCATGAAAAGGATATCCCCGCCGATGCGATCGTGTTTGACATCCACTACATGGAGCAATACAAGATATTCACCTGGAGCAAAAAGGATTTCTCCGATCCGGCAAAGTTGCTGGCCGACCTAAAGAGGCTGGGCTTTCATGTGGTGGTCATGTGCGATCCCGGGATCAAGATCGAAAAAGGTTATCACGCCTATGAAGACGGCCTTGCCAGCGACGTGTTCATCAAATACCCTGACGGCGAACCTTACTCCGGGCAGGTTTGGCCCGGTTGGTGTCACTTCCCGGATTTTACAAGACCGGCGACGAGAGCGTGGTGGCGGGACCAATTCAAGGATTACGTGCGGCAGGGAGTCACGGGTTTCTGGAACGATATGAACGAGATCGCCACCTGGGGAAACATGCTTCCCGAGAACATGGAAATGAATTTCGAAGGCCACGGCGCCACTGCGCGGCGGGGAAGAAATATCTTCGGAATGCAAATGGCCCGCAGCACCTACGAGGGGACGAAAGCGCTGATGACGAACACGCGCCCCTTCAACCTTACGCGCTCGGGCTTTTCGGGGATACAACGTTACGCCGCCGTCTGGACGGGCGACAACGTGGCTTACGATGAGCACATGATGCTCGGCGTACGCCTCGTAAACAGCATGGGCCTCGCCGGCATCGCCTTTGCCGGGTACGATGTGGGAGGATTTGTGGGCGATGCCAACACAAAACTTTTTGCCCGATGGATTTCCATCGGCGCATTCTCCCCTTTCTTCAGAGGCCATTCGATGATCAACAGCCGCGATTCGGAGCCGTGGTCGTACGGAGAAGAAGTCGAGCAGATATCGCGCAACTACATCAAGTTCCGCTACCAACTCCTGCCCTACTTATATTCCTTATTCTACGAGGCGAGCGAAACCGGCATGCCGGTCCAGCGATCCCTTGCGCTGGAATATCCGCACGATCCGAAGATATACGACCACCAGTTTCACCACCAGTACCTCTTCGGCCCGGCCCTCATGGTGGCACCCGTCGAAAGCACGAAAGAATTCGTCAAAGTCTACTTCCCTAAAGGAAGCTCCTGGTATTCCGTGTACAACGGGGATAAATACCATGGAAACACAGAGGCTATCCTTGAATGTCCTGTTCACCGGCTGCCGGTGTTTGTAAAATCGGGATCCATCATTCCCATGCAGGCTGCGGTGTCCAATACAAATCAGAGGACTGATTAC
>DASVOT010000652.1:0-6047 GCA_036383235.1 Chryseosolibacter sp. | reverse complement strand
CGATGAGGAGCATCGGACCTTGTATCCGGTAGTAGTGTCCCGCGCCCGGTTGAAGGCTGCCCGCCCAGGCGAATGATAAGTTTTCAATACCGGCTTTCTCAATTTTGCTCATGAACCTTTTCGCAAATCCGAACTCATAGTTTTTAACATAGACATTCAAAAGCTGCGTGAGAAGTTTTTTTTGGTTCTCTTTCATCTCACTATAAGAGAGGCCTTTCGGCTCAAGCAGATCAGCTTTGCGGTGGTTGCCTGTTATGATGTCGGCCGGGGCTTTTTCCGAGATGAGCGCAGCCTTCAGCTGAGCGGCGTCCAGGGAATTTACGAGAGTAAAACCCAAATCCATTTCCAGCTTAAGCACTTGCTTTCCTGTGTACCGCCCGGAGCGGACCGTCGCCGGGTTGCTACCCCAGAAAGTGGGCGTGGCGGAGGCGATGATTCCCTCCGCAGAACAGAAATTAAGCGAGATATGGTGGCCTTCCAGTCGCCATCCCCACGCATTTTGCGGATCAGGATTTCCAAAAATTGTCACGGAATAATTCAACGGATCGCGATAGGGGTCGTCCTGCCCCCTTGATTCGACTTCTCGCAGCACATTCTCAAGAGCCATGATGTTACCGGCTTTCTGAAAGCCCTGATCGCTGAGGGAAGCTTTCAACAAGGCCAGGGCAGCCTGTCGCTGCTTTTCGGTCAGTTCTTTTAAAGGAATCCCGTTTCGCTGTCGGGGTATGTAATGCCAGTTGAATCGTTCTTCGTCGTCAAGGGGGTACCTTGCCTTTGTTGCCTGTGATGCATCGAGCAGGTTGAGGAACTCCGTTGCCTTGGATGCGATCAACTTCTCCTGGCCCAGGGCAAGGTGAGCCAGCCCCAGGACCGCAATACTGAAAAATATCTTCAGTCTCATAGGATATTTCTTAAGGTAATGAAGATCCGGAAAAATATCCGGAAACTTCACGAGTGTCGGCTCTTTCTTTTCAAAGCGGCGGCTGTTGCGCCTGGAAGGATTCAGTCCTTCCGGTTGTACGCCCGGAGTCGCGAATCCCGCCGAACCGCTCCACTTATTGACCCACCATAAAGATGGCGTTGGCAAAGAGCATTTTTCCGTTCTCCCAAAAGCTTCGGAAGAGCGGATTGTCGGCAAGATAAACGATGTGGCCAAGCCCCTTCTCTTCGACCCCAAACACCAGACTGTTGTTCAGTCTCTTGTTTGCTTTATAACCGGCGAATCCCTGGACAGGTTTAACATCCTTTCCGAAATAGCCCACATTCCAGCCGTTTTCCAGAAATGCGAAATGCAGCTCATTGGTCTTCAGGGTGTAGTATGTCGGGCGCAGGCCGAACCCCAGCGGATGCGAATTGTCAATCCGGATTTTATAAATCGCACCGGAAATATTTTCCGACACTTCATTTCTCTCCGCATCCCCGTAGGCGCGAAGCCGTTTCTCCTCATTCTCCTCCTTTGCCCGCGTTTCCGCCCGACTTTTTTCTTCCTCAGTTGCGTACTGGTGAAGGCCAAAACCCTTTTTGTCGGCAAAGGCATTCAGGGCGTCCGAAACCAGAACGAGCTTGCCGCCGGCGCTGACCCAGGCGGCCAGCTGCATCATGATTTCATCGTCGAAGATTTGGTAAGACCCTTCCGGTACAACGAGCACATTGTAATTATTGATGTTCGCGCGTTTGAAATACTCGGTCCGGATGAGTGTTACCGGAAAATGGATTTGACGTTCGAAGAAATGCCAGATTTCCCCTGTCGACAGCGAGGACGTTTCCCTTCCGGAAAGGACGGCTACTAAAGGCGTTTTTATAAAATGCAGCCCTGCAGATCCAAAATCCTTTCCTTTGTCCACAAAGCCTGTCGCGGTTGTGTGGGGCCTTCGGTTGAATTGCCGCGACAATGAGAGCACAAGCTCGTCGAAGTTGTAAATCCCTTCGTTGTCTCTCCGGGTAATAATAATGGATCCGGGCTCAAACGTTTCTCCGTCAATGGAAAATGATTTTTCTGCAGACCGGGCTCTTATATTGTTTTGAATGATCGCCGCCAGGAACGACACATCCTCAAGCGTGTGGTATTTGAAAATATAGGCGTAGGGCGAGGAGGAAGGCGCCGGATATTCTGCAGACGGGTTCTTATACGAGGCACCGATGTTTATCTTTTCCGTCAGCGCATAGGCGTCCAGGTTGTACGAATAAATAAGGTTCCAGGCCGTGATGTCATAGGTCACAGAATCGGATAAAGTGGACGACGGCTCGAAGACGGTGGTGATAAATCTTGACTTCGGCTGAAAAACATTTATGACCAGGTCTTCCGCCGCTACGTTCACCGGCGAGAGGGTTTGGGTCTGATAGCTGAAACCGCGCGTTGCTTTTTCAGTGGAGGGGTGGCCATAGCGTATGGAGTGTGAATCCATCCAGCTGGTCAGGCGGTTGATCAGGTCGGGGTCGTTATCGGCTTTTATGACGTAGGTCTTGTAGCGTGCCGAGGGGCTTGTGTTATTCTCCCTGAAGTATTTTTCAAATTCATCAACAACCTTGCCGGCGTTACGGGATGTAATTTCTACTGTTGAAAGTCCGCTGGTATAGTGATGGCGGATCCGTTGCTTCAGGGTGAGCGAGTCTCCTGTTTCGGTCGTGATAGAGAGCCCGGCGATGCCCCCTCCCGCCTGCTCATAGGTCATACCAATTGCGCCACTGTACGTGGGGTATGTGTCGCCGTAGCTTGGATAATAGAGGTCAAATATTTCCTTCGTGAAATAGAGCCATCCCTCCCGGTCGAAATGCCTGGCGTTGTTTTTTCCGATCATCACCTGGAACTCGCGTTGCCAGGCTGACACCACCTCGTGGAGTGGTTCGGCGGCGGGCGCGAAGTAATACGGACTGTTATGTCCCTGCTCGTGAAAATCGACGTGGACGTGAGGAAGCCATCGATTGTATGCCTGGATTCTTTTCTGCGATTCGACCTGGGACATCCACGCCCAATCGCGGTTGAGATCAAAGAAGTAATGATTCGATCGCCCCCCTGGCCACACCTCGTGATGTTCTGCGCCATCCATTCCGGGATTCGGAGGCACGTTTCCATTCTGAGCGTAGAAATTTACATACCGGTCACGCCCGTCAGGATTGCTGCAGGGGTCGATGATGATGACCGTATTTTTCAGCCACTCCCGGCTTTCCGCGTTCTGAGGATTGGCCAGATCATATAAAGTGAGCATAGAAGCCTCCGTCGAGCTCGCCTCGTTCCCATGAACATTATAGCTCATCCAAACGATGGCGATTTTTTCTCCGGAGGGCCGTCCGTCGACCATGCCCGCCCTCTTCAGATTGTCCAGCCGGATCTCTTCCAGGCGCTGGTAATTTTCCGGCGAAGTGAGGACCAAATAAATAAGAGGGCGGTGTTCATATGTTTCACCGTAAGAAAATACTTCCGCATTTGGCATGGTTTCCCCTACATACCTGAAATAGTCGACTACCCTGTAATGGGGCGTGAACCTGTCGCCGAGATCGTAGCCCAGGAACGCGGCCGGGCTCAAAAGCTTTTGTTGACCTGAGGCCCCGGTCGTCATGACTGTCAGCAGGATCAATGCCGCGGCGGGCACGAGCAATTTTCCGGGAGTTAGCGCTTTAATAATCATGTTGGGACGATTCAGCTTCCTTCGGTTATTCAGGTTAAGATTCTAAAGGAGAAAATTCAATTGCTTTTCAATCATGCGCACACTGGCGGGCAGCCATCCGAGTACCTCTCCGTCGCCTTCTATGGGGCAGGGCTTGTTGCTTGTAAGGGATATCGCCGTACTTGTTTTGTAGAATAATTGATCCATTGAAACGTATTTGCCTTTTTTGAGGGCGCCGGTGTGCCGGATAAAATCCAAAACGCTAACGTCGCCGCATATGAAGACGGAGAATATGCGGTCATCCAGGGCGGCATCGGGGGCGATGCAGAGCCCGTGACCGTAATATCGTCCATTGGCCACTGCCAGTGTACGCATTTTTCCCTCCCATGTCCAGTCGTCGGCAATGGCCTTTATGATCATCGGCTTATAGGTGACAAATGTCTTTAAAATACTCTTGTAGTAGGCGACGGCGCTTCCAAAAGGTCTTCCGCTCTTTTGCACTTGTTCTACGACATGTGGACCCATGCCGATATCGGCGACGTTGATGAAGTAGGCGGAATCAGTTTCACTTCCAGGGTCAGGCGATGGGTTGAATTCTATCACTCCTACGTCGACGGGACGGGTTCTGAGGGACGACAATTTCTCTAATACCTGGTCAACCTTGCCCGTCAGGCCCGCACCTCTGGCAAAGTCATTGCCTGAGCCGATCGGAATGACGCCGACGGCGGGAAGCTTGGTCTCGTGCTCTCTTCCCTTGAGGATTCCGTTTATCACCTGGTGCAGGGTGCCGTCTCCGCCCGCTGCGAGAATAATGTCTACATATTTGTCGGCATATTTGGAGGCGAGGGCCCTGGCGTCATTTTTTGAAAGGGTTTCCTTTACTTCCACATCGAAGAGCCCGGAGATAGCGGGCAGATATTCGTGGTAGAATAACTTCTTCCTGAGAGAAATTCCATTGAGGATGATAATGGCCTTTTTTCTCCGCGGGCTTCCTCCGTTCATTTGCAGTTTTTCTTGATTTCAGATTTCGCATCTGAAGATCCCAGCTCTTCAGCACGTTTCAGATCCAGGCATGCGTCGTACTTGTCGTTCATGTGGATCTTGACCAGGGCCCGCTGGTAATAGGTATCCGGATCAGAGGGAAAGAGATCGATCGACCGCGTGTAATCGTCGAGGGCGCCGGCAAAATCTTCAAGGGCAACCTTGCTCATCGCGCGCTGATCGAAGTAGACCGGATTCGTCCCGTCTATCTCTATTGCTTTCGTGTAATCCTGGACAGCGCCGTCGTAGTCTTCAAGACTGTATTTCACCATTCCTCTCAGGTAAAACGTCTCCGGGTCCTCCCCGTTGAGCTCGATCGCTTTGTTATAGTCTTCCAGTGCCCCCTTGTAGTTTTCCATGTCGTTTTTTGCAAGCGCGCGGTTCTCGAATTTGACTGCGTCCTTTGGATCGAGCTTAATGGCCTGGTCGTAATCGGCAATGGCCTGCTCAAGATTTCCAACGCTGTAATGCGAAATGCCCCGGTAGTTATAAAACGTGGGATCGTTCTTGTCCATTTCAATGGCTTTCGAATAATCGTCAATCGCGCTGATGTATTCGCCGAGCTCCGCCTTGACAAGGGCGCGGTTGAAGTACTTATCGGCGTCGGCAGGACCGAGTTCCAGTGCCTTTGAAAAATCGAAGTAAGCCCCCTGCAGGTCCTCGATGTTGTATTTCGCAAGTCCGCGATTTGTATAGGCGTCTGCCAACCGGGGATTGAACCGGATAGCCTTGTCGAGGTCTTCGATAGCCCCTTCATCATCGGCAAGGTTTATTTTTGCTTCCCCGCGGTTGTTCAGCGCTTCGGCGTAAGCGGAATCCGCTTCCAGCGCAAAAGTATAATCGCTTATGGCCCCGTAAAAATCACCGAGGCCCGCGCGCGCCTCTCCCCGGAGATTTAACGCTTCTTTATTTTTCGGTTGTGCATCGATGATTTTCGTCAGATCGGATTTTGCGCCCGCGAAATCTCCGGATTGTAGTTTTTTTCTGGCCTGGCTGATCGCGTCCTGCGCATACGTGGAACCGGAGGCGAGGATGACGATGGAAATGAGGTAAATGGTCCGCATGTAAGTTCGTTTCATTAGCAATTTATATAATTCCTTATGGATTGCAGAAAGGCGTATAAAACAATTCAGGCACAGCGTTTTCCCTCCAAATAATTCTATTGCGGCTGTCGTTATATTCCATGTATCTTCGGCAAAATATTTTCTCTATGAAGAACCTTTGCCTTATTGTGATGTTGTGTTCCGCCATGATCCCCCTGGTTTCATGCGGTCAACAGCGGTCGGTGGAAAAGATGGATTTTGAAGCCTATGATCCGCCCTCGACGCTTGTTACGCCTGAGCACAAACTTACGCGGGCCAAATATCCCTTCATCGACGTCCATAATCATCAGTTCAATAT
>DASVOT010000651.1:0-2727 GCA_036383235.1 Chryseosolibacter sp. | reverse complement strand
GCCGGCGGCAATCCAGAATCGCAGCAGGGCGACCTCCGATTCTTTCATCGGCGATTTCCCTTCAGGCGGCATGCGGTCTTTGTGCCCCTCGGGAAGCATGACGCGCCGGTAAACCTCGCTTTCCGAGGGAGTGCCGGCGCTGACAGCGGGGTGGCCGCTCTCCCCTCCTTTCAGGAGATTCGAGTAGGTGGTCATCCGGAAATCGGACTTTGCGCGCTGGTCATTGTGGCAGCTCATACACTTGGCCTCGAAGATCGGCGCGATCATGTCGTCGTATACCCGCATCTCAGGCAAGGCTTTTACGTCGTCGCCGTCCGGGGCATTCAGGATAAACTGAAGATGTTCTGTCAGGTAATCTTCTCCATGGGTGATGGATCCGCCCAGGTGGCTTGTGTATCCAACCGCCGCGTTGGTCAGCAGCAACGCGCCAAAGTACCAGTAATACATACGCGGCGCGCTGCGGGAAAGGTAGTATAGCGCCAGCGTGAAAAAGATACATGCGCCGGTGATCGACCCCGCCCAGAAATGCCGTTCGATCAGGCGCCCTGAATAATCACCGGAGGCGAACAGGAAGAATCCCGCGGCAATGGAAGTCATTGCGGAGAGCGCAGCCCCCAGCAGGATCAAAAGCATCGTGTTTTCTCCCACCTTCCAGCGGTAAAACCGGCCCATCACTTCAAACAGGAGGGCCACAATGATGAGCACAATGGGAAAATGCAGGATGAGCGGATGCAGCCTGCCGACAAACAACAAGGTCACAGGGACCTCCGCAGGCCTGAAGAATGGCAGTGCCAGGAACAGGGAACCGATAGCAAACAGGGCGAGGACGAACGCCGGGCGCCTGTGTATTGAAACTGGATTAGTCAATAAAGTCACCCCCTGTTACGTGCGAATAGCGTTTCGGTTCATGAACATTAAACCATTATGGAGGACAGGGTGCCGGTGCCGTCTCCGAAACTCGTTTCCTCGATGTTCATGGTTTCCAACATGGTCAGGTACAGGTTTGCCAGCGGCGTGTCTTTTTCAAATATAATATTCTGGCCGGTCCTGATCTTTCCTCCTCCACGGCCTCCAAGTATGATGGGCAGGTTGCGAGGCGCGTGGCGATTGCCATCGCGGAGATCGGACGTGAACATGACCATGGAGTTGTCGAGCAGGGTCTTATCCCCTTCCCGAATGCTCTTGAGCTTGTTGAGGAAATAGGCGTACTGTTCGATGTGCCACGCGGTGATGCGGATATACTCTTCGAGTGTTTCTGCTTTTTCCATGTGATGCGAAATGGAATGGTGATTGCCATGGACGCCCTCAAGGAAAGAGAAGTTCCGGTTGCTGACGGAGTTTCCGAACATGAAGGTGCTGACGCGGCTGGCGTCGCTCCAGAAAGCCAGCGCCATGATATCGAGCATTAACCTCGTCTTCTCGGTAACGTCGACACCGGCGTACATCTCCACATACTCGTCAATGTTCTGGTTAACGCGAATGAGTTCTTTGCGTATGTCGGGTGTGATGTTGGCCGCAAACTTTTCCTTGTTCGTCTCGTTGGAGATTCGTTTTTCGACGCTGCGAATAGACTCCAGGTACTCGGAAAGCTTGTCCTGGTCCGCCCGCCCGAGGTTCCGTTTCAGATCCTGGGCATCCTCCATCACCATATCGAGGATGCTGCCTTTCCAGGGATCCTCCTTGACTTGCCTGCCGGGCACAAACGACCGGAACAAGCGGTCGAACGCCAGGCGCGGGTCGATTTCTTTCGACAGCGGCTGGCTGGGCGATTGCCACGAGATACTCGATCCGTACAGACGCGTGAACCCTACGTTGATGTCGACGCCGGTGGTGATCCTGTCAAGGCCGTATTCGAGTGAGGGAAACAATGTCTCTCCACCGATATGGCGGGCGATCACCTGGTCGATCGATACCCCCCCGCTGCTGATGTTGTCGCCAATCGTCTGCTTGATCGGCATGCAGGTGAGCAGGCTCGCGGACTTAGCGTAGTGGCCGTCGGCGCCCTTGAAGATTGAATTCTTATTCATCAGCTCGCCGAGGACGAGAATATCTTTTTTGAGATCCTGGAGCGGGAGGAGCTGCCGGGTAAGGTCAAAATCCGTCCCCACGCAGTCAGGAGTCCAGTGTTCAGGATGCACACCATTTGGCATGAACAGGAAAGCCGTTCTGACGGGCGCTTTTCCCGCCACCGGCGATGCGCCGAATCCCGGCACGGCCATCGCCTCGAGAACCGGAAGAGCGATACATGCGCCCATTCCCTTAAGCATTCTCCGGCGTGATATCTGCCACTTCTTTTTCATATATGGTTTGCTTTTGAAAACAGTTTTTAGCCACTAAGCCACGAAGATTTTTTTAGCTCTTCCCTCTTTCAGCCACGAAGACACTAAGACACAAAGGGGCACAAAGATTTTTTTCTGTATCACTCCATTCTTAGTTCACCTCCATCTCATCTGCCCTCCTTATATCCTTATATCCGTATATCCCTATACCTCTTTCAGCCACGAAGACACTAAGACACAAAGGGGCACAAAGATTTTTTCTGTATCACTGCATTCTTAGTTCACCTCTATCTCACCTGCCCTCCTGATATCCGTATATCCTTATATCCCTATACCTCTTTTCAGCCACTAAGCCACTAAGACACAAAGGGGCACAAAGATTTTTTCTGTATCGCTGCATTCTTAGTTCACCTCCATCTCATCTGCCCTCCGTATATCCGTATATCCG
>DASVOT010000650.1:0-4563 GCA_036383235.1 Chryseosolibacter sp. | reverse complement strand
GGATGCGGGACTCTGATGCCTGCGGGGTCCGCACATCATCCTCCCACACGGACTCCGATCGCAGTCCTCCTATCAATTTCCACGGGCTAAAGCCTGCCTGCACGCGCGGCCTACGCGCCGTGGCAATTGATAGTGACTGATTACCGACTACCGATCACCGACCACCGACTACTGACCGGCATCCCCCATCAGAGTCACCGCGAATGCGGGACTCTGATGCCTGCGGACTCCGCGCTTGATACCACACACAGATTTGCGATCGCAGTCCTTGCTACCGATTATCGATTTACCGACTACCGACTTACCGACCACCGGCTACCGACTTACCGACCACCGCCCTCATCCTCTCCAGTCCAGTCCGCGCCACGAGAAGCGGATCCTGCTTCCAGTACGCGCGGTTGAATAGTTCAAGGGAAAAGATCTGTTCCCCTCCCATTTCTTTCAGGTTGGCGATCAATTGGTTGAAGGGAGCGACGCCGTCGCCGGGATAGACGCGGTCCTTGTCTTCCATCTGCTCCCTGGGAATAGTTCCCGGATAATCGTTCATGTGGAAGATTTCGATGAGCCTGCCGTCGAGCATTTTGAGGCTCTCGAATCCCGAATCCCCGCGGAACAGGTGGTAGACGTCGGGCAGAATGCGTCCAGCCGGGTCGTTGGCAACCGCCACTGCCATCATGGCCTGACCGATATGGGAGAATACCGACGAGCCCCAGATCTCCAGCTGTGGCGTGACGCCCGTCTGCCTTCCCATTTCCAGCAGGTCGCGGTAGCGTTCGCCCACCTTAAATAAATCGGGGTTGGGAGTCTTCACCCCCGCGGCGGGCGCCGCAATGCGCGGACACCCGATCTGCGCCACCATCTTCATTTCCTCCCGCATCTGTTTGAACCCCGCCTTGCGCTGCTCGTCATCGTCGGTCATCCAGGTAGCAAAGCCGATGGTATTCACCGGCGCGATATGGCTGTCGTCAAAGAGCTTTTTCAGGGCCCGCAGAGAACCTCCGTTCGAGACGTATGCTTTTACATCGCTGACCCAGATCTCCATGCACTCGTATCCCGCCCGCGCGGCGATGTCGATGTATTTTTCGATCCCCTGCTTTTGTCCGCTGATGGTACTCGTATTCAGTGAAAAGCGGAATTGACTTTTTTTCTTTTGCTTCCCCGAAAAAGCGGAGGCACCCGCCAAAGGCAGGGCCGAAGCCGCGGTCATGGTTTGAAGGGCATGTCGTCGGTTCATGGAGACGTGGTTTGTACAAATCTAGAAAATATCCGCTATTTTGCGGCGGAGCCGGAGAGTGCGTCCCACGGGAATGCGGCGACGGGTTTTCAGTCGCGATCGGTTTTCTTCTTTCCAGATCCAATGGGCGCCCATCCGTCAACTCATAGATTATAGGGAGCTTTAAGCGGTTATTTTATAGGCACATCGTTTCCGCCGTTCATTTTGAAACCGGAAGCCGTTATTTTATCGCGCGTACGAACGCATACGTTTTTCACTCAAACATTCAAAACCATGGACAAGACAAACGCAGTTTATTTTCTCCTCCTCAGGGCAGCGAAAGGACGCGTTTATTTAACGATACTGGCCACGATCCTCAGCCTTTCCGTCATGGGACAGGCAGAGGAAGCTTCACGACGCAGGAATTTCAACACGGAAAATTTTGTCGGCCTCCGGGAATTTGACCCCGTGAGTTATTTTAAGAACGCCCGCCCCCTGAAAGGAAACTCTAAATTTTATTCCACCTACAAAGGCATCACGTATTATTTTGTCAATGCGGAGAATGTAAAGGAATTCGAAAAATCGCCCGCTAAATACGAGCCGGCTTATGGTGGATGGTGCGCCTACACGATTGCCTTAAACGGCGATCGCGTAAAGATCAATCCCGTCACGTACAAGATCATCAACGGCAAGCTGCACCTGTTTTACAATTTTAACGGCGATAACCGTTTACTGAAATGGAACGCGCGGGACGAAAAAAAGCAGAAAGCGGCCGCTGATAAAAACTGGGTTGCTAAAATGCATTAAGGGCCGGAAGACAAATCCTCCAACGGCTTTCCTCACGCGGTCGCTCCTGCCCGCGGCTTTCTCATGATAAAACGGTGATACAGGCGTGCGCCGCTCTTCAGGTTCTGGTGGATCCTGGACCCCACCACGCCGGCAAACTCCCCGAAAAGATTTTGCCATTTCGCGGGGAACAGCGCGCGGATCCTTTCTTTTTTCACTTCATCCTCCGCCTCCATCGCCCGCACGACGTTCGGCGCGATGTCGGTCTCCTCCAGGAACTCGAGACCCGAATGGAGGAGCTGGCTCCGCAGAAGATCCATGTTCTTTACGTCGCGGAAATCAACGAGCAAAAGATATCCTCCCGGTTTCAGTACCCTTTTTACTTCGTGGAGAAACTTATCGACCGACCCATAGGCATGGCACGATTCGACATTCAGCACAACGTCGATGCTATTGTCTGCAAGGGGGATCGACTCCGCGCTACCCTGGATAAACCGGAGATTCGGCTGCTGATGAATCTTGTTAGACAGGTCGACGGCGCTTTGGGCAATGTCCATCCCCGTGTAGGAAGCAGGTTGAAAAGCGGACGCGATGTGCCGGGCTCCGCCTCCCCGGCCACTGCCAACCTCCAGCACGTGCTTCCCCCTGATCTCGGTCTTTGCCGCGAGGTAATGATACATCTGCAGGGGATATCGCTGGATCTTCGGATCGTCGGGCAAGGCAAGGGGTGGCTCTCCTTCGTTCGGCATGTATCCGTAATTCATGAACTGCCAGTCTTCGGCCGGGATGCGTTTAGCCAGAAGCTCATAGGTGACTTTGGCGTTCAGCCTTTTGAACCAGGCAAAGCGTTTAAATGCACGGATAATGAGTTTAATCATGGGAGACAATAATTTTCAAAGGTAGGATAATAAAGCCAATGTCCGGCAAAAAGTTTATATGGAAGGCAAAGCGGCGCTGGGGTGGCGGCATGCGTTTACCGGAAGCTCACGCATGGTCAGCTGATCTTTTTAAAACACCCATCGGAGTTCCCTGCAATGCCGATTTTTTCTTAGCTTCGCTTTCCAAAAAATTGAAAGATGTTTTACACCCCCTTTAAAGATCTCCGCTGGCGCCGCCCCCTTCTGTTTCTGGCCATCGTGTTTGCCCTTGCATCCTGCAACCGCCCGAAGCCGGCGAGTCCCGAAGCGATGAAGCGCTTTGAGAGCATCATTCCAAAACCGGTATCGGCCGCGTTAACTGGAAATGCATTCACGCTGACGGATAAGACTACCATCGCGATCGACAGCCCCGCAGAAGAGCTCCAGGCCCTCGGCAGGTATCTGGCCGAAAAACTGAAGCCCGCCACGGGATTTGATCTTCCTCTTTCAACAGGAAAAGAATCTTCCCGCTCAGGTTCCATTTCGCTCAGGCTCATCAAAGACCGCGAGCTGGGAGCGGAAGGATACGAGCTCCGCATCGCGGATGATCAGGTCACACTTTCGGCGAATGCGCCCGCAGGTTTGTTTTACGGGATCCAGACCCTTCGGCAATTGCTGCCTGCAGGGATCGAGCAGACCTCGGCCGCGAAAGAGGAAGCGTGGGAGATTGCCACCGGCACCATCCGCGATTATCCCGAATATTCGTGGCGCGGGTCGATGCTCGATGTCGCCAGGCATTTCTTCGGTATCGACGATGTGAGGCGCTACATCGACCTGATCACTTTTTATAAAATGAATACGCTTCACCTTCACCTCAGCGATGACCAGGGATGGAGGATCGAGATCAAATCGTGGCCCAACCTGACGAGCATCGGCGGTCAAACGCAGGTAGGCGGGGGCAAAGGCGGATTTTTCACGCAGGAACAATACAAGGACATCGTGGACTACGCTAAAAGCCGCTACGTCACGGTCATCCCGGAAATCGATATGCCCGGCCATATTAACGCCGCGCTTGTGTCTTATAAGGAACTCAACCTTGGCCCTGCCATCACGCGCGAGCCGGCCAGCAGAAATCCGTCGGGACCGGTAGCGGGAAAAGTACACATCGGCATTGAAGTCGGCTTCAGCACACTGGACGTGCGAAAGGAAGTGACGTTTAAATTTATAAATGATGTTTGGCGGGAATTGACAGCCCTCACACCCGGCCCGTATCTCCACATCGGAGGAGACGAGGCGCACGTGACAAAAAAACCGGACTACATCGCCTTCGTCAACCGGTTCACGGAAATCGTGAAGGCCAACGGCAAAAAAATGGTGGGCTGGGAAGAGATCGCCCAGGGCAACATCGACTCCTCCACCGTGGTGCAATACTGGTCGAACCAGCAGCATGCAAAAGTGGCCGCCGAAAAAGGCGCGAAGCTGATCTTTTCGCCCGCTCAGAAAGTGTACCTCGACATGAAATACGACTCAACGACCAAACTCGGTCTCAACTGGGCGGCGTACATCGAGGTGGACTCTTCTTATATGTGGGATCCGGCATCCTACGTCGATGGCATCGGCCGCGATCAGATCCTGGGAGTGGAAGCTCCGTTGTGGTCGGAGACGCTGGTCACCATGGATGACATTGAATATATGCTCTTTCCGAGG
>DASVOT010000649.1:0-5822 GCA_036383235.1 Chryseosolibacter sp. | reverse complement strand
ACAGTCTGCAGCCTTTTCAATGCGCTTGCCGTACGCGGCTCCATCAGTCGCCGCAATTGCTCATCGAGCGTTGTGATGGAAATGTATACATGTACCAGGTTGTCTTTCGCGAGATCGGAAAGAAGGTCCAGGTCTCTGAGGATCAAAGAATTCTTTGTGATCATCCCCAACGGATGCCGATACCTGGCAAACACTTTCAGAATGTTGCGCGTGATCTCAAACTTGCGTTCAAGAGGTTGGTAGCAATCCGTGTTTCCGGAGACCGAAATTGGCACCGTCTGCCAGCCAGGTTGAAGGATGAATCTTTCCAGGAGCAGAGGCGCATTCTTTTTTACGACAATTTTACTCTCGAAGTCAAGGGCGGCATCAAAGCCCCAGTATTCATGGGTATTCCTGGCGTAACAGTAAATGCATCCATGTTCGCAGCCCTGGTATGGGTTCATGGAATACATCATTCCAAGATCCGGGCTGGTCACTTTATTGACAATTTTTTTCGGATCCTCGTAAAAAACCTGGGTGGCGGGCGATGAATACATAGGCTCATCCAGGCCTTCAATATGCTGTGACACATATTCGGCCTTCAGAAACTTGTTCCCCGATTTTATCTGGGCACCTCTGCCCTTGAAATATTCCTCTTCCATTCTGCCGGTGCTGTCGGTGGCAATTTAACTAATAATATTAGTTAAATTGACTAACAATATTAGGTATTATTTTTCGGATGGCATTCCATTGGGAAATACATTTTACATTACGACCCGTTGCTGCTCTATCATTCAACACCAGTACAGGAACTATCCGACCATCCTGCGGCACTGAAGGCCGGTGTCAGGTTGCTCGTCCAGCGCGAGGACCTGAACCATCCTTTTGTTTCCGGGAACAAATGGTGGAAACTGAAATACAACCTCATCGAAGCGTCAAGGCAAAATTTCAATACGATCCTGACATTCGGCGGCGCGTACTCGAATCATATTTACGCCACGGCGGCAGCCACGCGCGAATCGGGATTCAAATGCATAGGTGTGATACGCGGTGAAGAATCCAGGCAGATGAATGCCACTCTCGCCTTTGCCAGAGAGCAAGGCATGGAGCTCTACCCCGTCAGCAGGGCTGACTACCGGCAGAAAGAAGATCCGGTTTTCATAAACAAGCTTCATCAGCTGTTCGGCGAATTTTACCTCATCCCGGAGGGAGGTTCAAATATTCAGGGCGTCAAAGGTTGCAGTGAATTTGCGCTCGAGCACCTGTCAAAAGTGACATTCGATCACCTTTTTCTCCCGGTTGGAACGGGCGGTACTCTTGCAGGAATCGTCGCCGGCTTCAAAGGAAATAAAATGATCACGGGCATACCTGTCGTGAAAGGCGGCAAAGGCCTCGCGCACGATGTCAGCAGGATGATAACGGATTTCTACGGATCCGACCCCGGGAATTGGCGCTTGCTTACGGAATACCATCAGGGCGGCTACGCGAAAGTTACAGACGAACTCCTTTCCTTTATCGACCAAATGAAACGTTTCGGTCTTCCTCTTGATCATGTTTACACGGGTAAGCTTTTGCTGGCCGTCATTCGCGAAATAGAAATGCGATCCTTCAGCCAGGGAGCAACGATTCTCGTTGTGCACACCGGCGGGCTGCAGGGTGCAATTGCATCCCCTGACGTTCTCCCTAATAGAATACCATAAAGACCGCCGCGACAAGGGTCATGGAAATGATGAAGAACCGGTAGGCCCGGTCGTTGATTTGCTTGACAATCGCAATTCCGAGAAAAGCGCCGACCGCGATAAAAGGCAACGTAACCAGATCCAGCAGAAATGTATTCCAGGTAATGGTATGCCAGCTGAAAATGTGGAAGGGCACCTTAAACCAGTTTATCACCAGGAAGAACCATGCGGTGGTCCCGATGAACGAATTTTTCGGCAGTCTCATGCTCAGAAAATAAATAGCCACTACCGACGTGGCGAGGTTACCGATCATTGAGGTAAACCCTCCCGCCACGCCTGTGACCGACGCGAACCATTTAAAATCGGGTATCTCTTCTCTGTGACCCCGTTCAAGCCAAACCATGATGAAGACGCTGATCACAATAATTCCTCCCATGACCAGTTTGAACGTGTGATCGTCGATCATGCCTCCGACGATCGTTCCAAGCAACGTCCCCAGCGCCGCCCAGGGGAAGAGTTTCCGGAGGTGATACCAGGACGCGTGCCGGTGGTAGTACCACACACCGATTACATCAGCCAGGCAAAGGATGGGCAAAAGTATGCCACTGGAAAGGTGTCCCCCGAAAACCACGGCGAGAAGTGGAACGGCCAATATCCCCGCACCGTGAATTCCGGTTTTCGACATGCCCGTGAAGATGGCAACCAGGACGAAAAGGAAGAATTGCCCGCCCGTAAAAGTAAAGCTGAAAAGTTCGATCAATGACCAGGTTTGGCGGCGAAGATACTACTGATAGTTTAATTTCTAAATCGCGCGATTCTTTTGGGCCGGCACCACGTTGGAAACTACTATAACCAGTTCTTCCGCCTGAAATACCAGAGTATAACGAGCGAGGAGACCAGCATCAGGCCCAGCGCCAGGGGATAACCTGTCTGCCAGTTTAATTCCGGCATGTAACGGAAGTTCATGCCGTAAATACTCGCGATCAGCGTAGGCGGCATGAATACAACCGTGACAACGGTAAAGATCTTGATCACCTTGTTTTGCTCAATATTTACAAGACCCAGGAAAGTGTTTTGCAGGTACTCGAGGCGCTGGGAGCTGAACTGGGAGTGCTGAAGCAGTGAGGCGATATCCCGGATGATGATCGACAGTCTTTCGTTTCCAAGGCGGTTGAACTCGGGTATCCTGATGAGTGAGCTCACAACGCGTTGCTTCTCCGTTATCGTCTGGTGAAGGATCATGACATTTTCCTGCAACAGCGCAATGCCGAGAAGGAGGTCTTCCTTCAAAGATTTCTGAGAGATCAGCGACTTACTCACGTGGTTAACCCTCCGGTTAATGCTCTCGATCAGGTCAGCGTCGCCGTCGATCCGCGTTTCAAGAATCGTCAGGAAAACATCGAGGCCATGGTCTTTGGTTTCCGTGCTCATGGTCTTCAGCCGTCTGACCGCTTCGGCAAATGTTTTCACGTCGCCCTGCCGGTAGGTGAACAAAACATTGCTTTTCAGAATGAAAGTCACGTTCTGAACGGCGACTTCCACCTCCGACGACACAAATCCAAGATTGATCTCGATTGTTTCCTCCGTTTCAAAAAAGCGGGAGCTGCTTTCAATCTCCTGGACCTCCTGTGAGGTAAAGAACTCAATCTGAAAATTCTTCTCTATAAATTCTCGCTCCTGCGGCGTTGGAGACTGAAGATCTATCCATAAAATATTCGGGTAGCTCGGTATCTCCTGGAGACCAGGATTTTTATACTGCTCAATTTTACCATTATTTAAGGTGTATACGCGTACCATAGCTGCCAGCGTGCAATTTATCACATTCTTTAAAAAAGCGAGCCATAATCGCGGGTGAATGCCCCGGATTTAGGACGAACGTCCGGTAACGGCCAACGCATCACCTCCGGCAGCAAGCCTTCATTACCCGCTTGCATCCGCGCGCTCATCGCCGACAAGGGCAACCTCCTCTTGATGATCTCCCAAAGGCATTCATGCCAGCCGATCAGTATACCGATCACAAAGAAATCTTTGACACTGGTGCGCATGATCTTCTTGACCAGTTCCTTCTCTACCTCTCCCACCTCCTTCACATGCATTAACAGCTCGACGGCGATCCGTCCGACAAAAGCGCCGATAAGGAAAAGGAAATTCCATTCGTGAAGGGAGATGAGATAAAACGTTTTTTGGAAACCCGGGGTCAGCCATTGAACATCGACCGTAAGAGACCGGTTCATGAAGTAGAAGGTTACCGCCCTGCGGTTATTGAACTTGCGTACCAGCCATATCGAGAGGATCTGAAACAAAATTCGTGAAAGTCGGCAGGGGGGTGAGCAACCCTATTTCGAAGTTCGAGGCGCCCATAAGCAACGCCATGGCTACAAGAAATGCGCCGCCCGTACACGTGATCATCACCTCAGCCGCAAGTCCATCCCCGATCACCCGCCTTAACCCTTCCCTGATTTTCTCTTCGGTCAGATTTTCCTTCGGCTTTAAGTCCATAGCGGTTGCGAAAACGCAGGGACCCTGTAAAAAAACCCTGTGCCGCCGGCCGCTCACTCATTGCCGGCTCTCCGGGATTTGAGTGTGAGTGAACCGGGTCGGAAGATGGCTCGCGACGGGTTCGTCACGCAAGTGCGGTTTCGATCGACAGGCTCCTTAGTCGACGTCCGCTGCGTCGGCCTTTTCAAGCTCCTGGTCGATGATCTTTTCAATAAGGGCACGCTGACGCTCATTCACAGTTTTATCCACCTTTGCCTGCTTTTTCATGAATCGCAGCATCGCATTCTTCTTGATCTCGTACGCGATGAACACCGTGTACTGGTTTTGCTTCGCGTCAAAATATTTCTGCTCGCCAATCTTCCGAAGGTCGGCGATATCGGTGTTCATCACCTCCCGCACCAGACTCTGGAATTTATCGGCCACGTCAGCGGCGTCCGCATTCTCTGTCTGCCCCAGGTACTGGTCGGCAACCTGTTTCATCGTGGTGTTGACCTGCCCTGCCAACTGCGCTTTTGCTTCGATATCCGCCTTCCCCCTGGCAATATTATCTTTCACACTTTCCCCTTTTCCGGTGCCTCTGAAAAAACGATTGTTTGATTCGTACGCATTGCCCCGAAAGGGTTCCTTTACTTTTTTTCCCAACGGACTCTGGGAACAGGCTGCTACCAGTATCATTACTGCAAACAGGATGCTGTGAGGTTTCATATTGTGTCGATTTACCAACGAATTACGAAAAATTGTGCCACAGTTTCTAACCATTGCAAAACCGGGCGAACGACCGAAAAAAAACACGGAAATACCTTATGCCGGGGGTTTTTAAAGCCAACCCCTACAAAATCCTCGCAACGACCTGCCACCTGAAAGCCCACCGCCATTTAATGCTGTAATGAAGGATACCAGCCCGTTCCAGTATTTCGGACAACTCATTTTTTTTAAAAGCTCTCAAAACAGAGAGCGGAGCATCGTTTTTAACCATTTGCGATCGCGAAAAAAATCCCGTCAGCAATTTGATCGAATGATAGGAGAACCAGTGCCTGTGAATGTCATTGATAACGAAACCGATCCGAAGCTGATTTTTCAACTGCCTGAAAAATTCCGTCAGCTCTTCGCTTGTAAAGTGATGAAAGAATAACGAGGCCGTGATAATGTCAAACTTCCGGAGGCCGAACTCGGGCGAAAAGATGTTCAACGGCTCATAGCTGATCCGGTATCCCTCCGACGTATGACTCTCTGCGTACGCAATGACACTGGGATTTGCGTCGATCCCCGTCAGCCGGGCGTGCCTCTTCCTTTTATCCATCCTTCTGCGGATGCGTTTCAGCATATCACCGCTGCCACATCCCAGGTCGGCAATATGCAGTTCTTCCGGCGCCGGTAAGCGCTCCATAAGCTGGTCAAGGCCGGCAAGTGTCACCTTATTCCCGCCCAATAAATAATTGATTGTATCGAGTTCACGCAACGCCTGATAAAGATCTTCACCCGATGACTGAAGATCGTCCATCCTTTCGTTTTCCGTCGCGCGCCGCGTCAGGTCAGGCATGGTTCGAGTGGCTTTCGATTTTAAGCACCATGCTCTCGAATGTGAGTCCGGGACCGAAAGCCAATCCTAAAACTCTTTCGCCGTCATCAGCGCCGTCAAGATGGCTGATAATCTCCTTGAGAACA
>DASVOT010000648.1:0-7128 GCA_036383235.1 Chryseosolibacter sp. | reverse complement strand
TGTCGGCGGCGTATAGCCCCACCTTTTGAAACGAAGACACGTGGATGATAAGTGGGTCGAATTCCGGGCGGTCTTTTGCGCGGAATATTTTCGCCACCGCCTTGCCGTCAAGGGCGTTGGCGGCCAGACCGTAAACGGTTTCCGTGGGAATGGCTACCAGTTCCCCCGCCGCGAGGAGTTGCTTTGCTTTATTTATATCTTTGCCGATCTCAGCCATGCGCAGACAAAAGTAAACGATATGATGCGATTTCTTCTATGCCTGAGTTTTTGCGCCGGTTTTTTAAGTGGCCGGGCCCAGAAAGAAGACCGGGTGCTGAGGGAAAAACTGCAAGCGCTGGTCTCGGGTTTTCACGGCACTGTCGGCGTCTATGTCGAGCACCTGAAGACGGGCGCAAAGGCCGCGATCAACGCCGACAGTCTCTTTCCCACAGCGAGTATGATCAAGATCCCCATTACCATCGGGATGTTTAACAAAATCGAGAGCGGGGTCATCCGCTATGATTCAGTACTGGTCTACGGGGATTCCCTGCTCTATGAAGGGGAGGACATACTTGGCTCATTTAAGGATGGTGAAAAGATCCGCCTTTCCAAAGTGCTCATGCTGATGATCACAACGAGCGACAACACGGCCAGCCTATAGTGCCAGGGTTTGGCAGGAGGGGGTGCGGAAATCAATCGGTGGCTTTCGGTCAACGGATTTGAAAACACCAGGGTCAACTCCAGGACACCCGGCCGGGAGGCGGCGAGGGAGAAGTACGGATGGGGGCAGACCACGCCGCGCGAGATGGCCGGTTTGCTGGTGAAGATCCGCCAGGGAAAAGTAGTGACAGCGCGTAGCAGTGAAAGAATTTACAGGAATCTCATCCGGATATATTTCGATGGCGAAGCGCTGTCGCAGGTACCGCCTTATATTCAGGCCGCCTCAAAGTCCGGCGCCGTCGATCAGTCCCGCTCGGAGGTGGTCCTCGTGAATGCCCCTCATGGCGACTACGTTTTTTGCGTGATCACGAAGGATCAAAAAGATGAAAGCTGGCTGTCGACAAATGAAGGTTTTGTATTATTGCGTAACATTTCGAGGCTGTTGTGGACTTACTTTGAGCCGCGCTCGAAATGGAAACCGGCGGAAAAAATTGAGGAATGGTACTAGAGCCGTGAAGGAATTTTCGCGGCCGGATGCTGTTTTAAGAGCATCTGCGAGGGAACTGAAGCGGGGAGGGTCGACGAACTGAAATGAAAATGAAATGTAAAGCCATGTTAGCCGTGTTGGTTCTGAGCCTCCTGCTGGCGTGTGGAAAGCAAAACAGCGAAGATTCCGCAAAGAATAATTCTTCCATTCCGTTTAAACTGAAATCAAGATGGAAGCATGATCCGAAGGCATGGACGCAGGGGTTGCTGATCCACGATGGAAAGCTCTATGAAAGCACGGGGCAAAAGCAGTCTTACATCGGCATCGTGGACATCAAGACCGGAATACCGGACAAGAAAGTTGTTCTCGACGATAAATATTTTGGTGAGGGCATCTCCGTATTAAACAACAAGGTCTACCAGCTGACCTGGCAGAATCATGTCGGATTCATTTATGATTTAAAGACGTTTGCCAGGCTCGGCGAATTCCACTATTCGACGGAAGGGTGGGGACTCACAAATGACAACCATCACCTGATCATGAGCGATGGAACGGAAAAATTGATTTATCTTGACACGGCAACCCTGAAGCCCGTGAAGACGGTCAGGGTGAGGGACGAGAATGGGTTTGTCACCCGATTGAATGAGTTGGAATATATGGACGGTTTTATCCTGGCCAACCAGTGGGAAACAAACCGGATACTGAAGATCGATCCGCAGTCCGGTGTTGTGACGGGGACGCTGGATCTGACCCCGCTGGTCCAGGAGGCCAAGCTCGATAACCCGAACGCCGATGTGCTGAATGGAATCGCGTATCATCCCGCAACCAGGTTGCTGATCGTTACGGGCAAGTTGTGGCCCTCAACCTATGTTTTACAGCTAAACCAATAAGAATTCCATGAGCAACAAAACGAGGTCTATTCTTAAGGCGATCGCCGTGATCCTGGTACTCCTCGCCGTATTGATGGATTTGCATGTCATCATCATTCCGGCACTGGCGTATTACAAATTCTGGATCGTCGTCATCGCATTCGGATTACTGCTGATCAGCTCCAAGTAGCGCCTTCACTTTTTCCGCCATCCGCATAATCGATACGTTGGCTCCTGTTCTTGATGCCAGATCCTCGACGGGGATCCATGCGAGGTTTTTAGATTCTGCTGTCACCGTGAAAGATTCATTCATATTCGCCCGAAACAGGAAACGGATATCATAATGAAAATGACGGGGAAAATCTGAGCGGGCGGGAATCGGATGGATGTCGATGTCGAAAATCTGCGGGTTTAGAAGTTCCAGCGTGGCCAGGCCGGTTTCCTCGCGTGCCTCTTTCCGGGCCACGGCCAGGATGTTTTCGTCTCCGTCCGCGTGTCCCCCCGGTTGCAACCACCGGTCGAGTTTCGCATGATGGGTGAGGAGGGCAAATTTTCCCTTGTCGCCGATGATCCAGGATGATGCCGTCATGTGGCCAGGCAGGTGGTCGCGGAAGAAAGCCCGCGGATGCTTCAACAGTACCAGAAACTGTGCCCTGAAGACATCTTCGGCGGGGTAGGCTGAATGATACGCCTCCAGCGATTCAATCAGCCAGCTCCGGTCTGCCATGTATTGCGTCATTTGGTCTGAATGGAGCGTCGTCCGGGCGGGTCACTCCGCTTCTTATTGGATGACGATCGTCACCTTGTTGATCCTTTTGGGAACAAGCTCGGCGATGCGCTCGCCGCCACCTGAATTATCCTTGTCGTCTTTGCGCACGATCACATAATAGGCGATGGGCTTGAGATCTTTGAATTTGGCGATCCCGTATTTATCCGTGACGCCTTTGGCAGCCGTGTTCTGCTCTTTCAGGTAGTCCTCTTCTGTCTCATATAGCTGGACGCTCGCACCCTCCACGATGTTTCCCAATTCGTCGCGAACGGTGATGTTCAGCGAAGTTTTGATCAATTGGAATCCTGAAAGCAAGAGGATCATGGAAACAATCGCAAAGATTTTCGATACGGGTTTCATGCTGGGTAATAGGGTTTAAGTGAACACTAATTTAATGCGGCATCGGCCGGCAGTTTATAAACTTTATTTATTGAAATCAACTGTTATTCTCCGATCAGTTGTTCTCAGCGGAGAAGGACCACGCCGCCGCGTTTTTCGAGAATTCCCTGTTCCGGCCTGTAAGAGCTCCTGTACCGGACAACATACGTGTAGGTGCCGGTCGGCAGGGGCTGGCCCATACTGTTGTTGTAGCCGCCGTTCCACCTGAAATCACGCTCGGTGGTGTGGAATACCATTTCGCCCCATCGGTTAAAAATGAACACGGCAAAATCGCTGTCGTCGATAAAGAAGGTGAATAGTCTGAAAGTCCGGTTCGTATAGTCGCCGTTGTCCTGCACGTTGCTGGAGGGCCTGAATGCATTCGGTCCCGTGATGCGCGGCGTGCAATCCTCGATCAGAAGCGTTTCATCCGAGCTGGGACATCCATACAGGTTCACCAGATCAACGGAATACGTTCCGGCCTCCGTGGCTGTGTAAGTCTGCGACGTTTCGCCCAGCGCCAGGCCATTGCGGGACCAGTTGTAGCTGGTAAAATCGGCGCCGGCGTCCAGTGTTACTTCGCGGGTCAGCGGATCGGGATTTGCGGGGTCGGGGCAGATGATGCCTGTGCTTGGCAGACTTCCCTGCGTGACAGGGGAAGGGACCACGTTGAAATTCTTTGTTACGGAACACGCGCCGTTCGCGCTCATGACCGTCGCGTCATACTGGCCGCCGCGTGTATCCACAAGCGTTGCGGCGGTCTGACCGGGAATGACCGATCCGTTGAACGCCCATTCATAGCTCGTTCCGGTTTGATTCGGCGTCGCGGTCAGCGTAAACGGCTGTCCCTCACAGGGAGGCGTCGCGGTGAGGGTGAAATCCAGGGTGCCCGACACCTTGACGATCGCCTCCGCAGAGGGGAAGACACAGCCCGTCTGGGTATTGACAACTTCGACCCGGTATGGCACGCCGTCGTCGGAAAGGCCGGCCACAATCTGCTGGCCGCCACCGCCGGGCAGCAACGTGCCGTTCCGGTACCAACGGTAGGTATATGTGCCGGCAGGCGCCGCCGACAGAATAACCTGGTCGTCGCACTGGTCCGATTGCGTAAAGGTGGCGGTTATGTTGTTGTTGACATTCACCGTTATGGCGGTATCCAGCGGACAGTACCCGGCACCGCTTACCGTAACGTTAAAGGTATTGTTGCCCTGCGGGAGACCGGTCACAGAGATCGTGGAAGCTGTGGCGTTGCTGATGGTGCCCGGACCTGTCCAGGACCAGGTGTCTCCACCTGTCGCCGTCAAGGTCACCGGCTCCTGGCATGGATTGGTACTGAGCGTCACGGGTACTGTAGGGTCCTGGTTGATGGTAACGGGAACGCTGGCGGCTACGCAACCATCGTTTGTCGTCACCTCCACGACATACTGCTGATTGTTGCTGGGTAGCCCGGCCGTGGCATCGGTGGTGAATGTGACTCCTGCCGGTACAGAGTCGGTTTCGACCACCGCGGCGGTATTATTGTCAAGCACCCTGTACGTGAGCGGATACATCAGCGGGCCGGGTGTGGCATTGAGCGTGACGGAAAGCGCGATGGGATCGCAGGTTCCCGTCGGCGTGACAGGGTCCACCGTCAACGCGTTGGTGTTCAGACTGGAGGTGGTGATGGTTGCGCAGCCTGTCACCTGGTCGGAAACCGTGATGCCGTATGTGCCCGCCGCGAGATTCGCCGGCGTAGCGATGACGGCGCCGGTGGCCTGGTCTGTTCCGGGCGTCACCGCTGTCGGTCCGCTGATGAAATATGAAAAGAGGCTCGCGGCCGGAGCAGTGAGCGTAAGGGTGATCTGGCCGGTTGTGCTGTTGCACGCGATCGGGCTGTTGTTCGTGACATTGAAGGCCGGCGACTCGTTGATGGTGTAGGTTATCGAGTCGCGCGTAAAGCACGTTGTCACCGGGTCGGTCACCTGGACTTTATATTCGAATAAACCCACCGACGCGGTGTTGACCGATTGCGTCTGGATGGTGCCGGAGGCTGCGCCATTGAGCTCCCATGCATACGTAGCCCCGGGATTCTGTGCATCCAACGGAGCCACCGGAGTATTTTGACAGAGCGTAGTGTTGGGACCCAACTCGACCTGTGGTCGGTTATCCGCGGTCATGAAGGTCCCATCTGTCGAACATCCGAGCGCATCGGTGACCGTTACGTTGTACATCGCCTGCCGGTTCACCGTAATGGTCTCCGTGCTATCGCCCGTAGACCAGACGTAGGTGAAGTTCGGCAGATCCTGCGGGTTGGCGTCGAGCACCGCCGCCCCGGTGCAAAGCGCTACGGCGGTGGTGGGATCGGGCGGAACATCGTTGATGACAACCTGCTGGGGAAAGGTGCCCACGGGGGTTTCGCATTTGTTTCGGATGGTCAACACCGCATTATAAGTGCCGGGCGCGGCATACAGGTGCGCGATCTGAGCGCCGCTGTCAATCGCAACCTGTCCGTCGCCGAAAGCCCAGTCGAACTTGTCAATGGACGGGTCTTTTCCGACGGCAAAGAATTGCGTTGAATCACCAAAACAGACCCCGGTAAAATTGAATCCGGGAGTGGTGGTCGGATTGGCTATCGTCTGGATGAAGTTTGGCAGCCCGAGCCCGCTTGTCGTGCCTGCCGCGAGGGCGAAAGGCTGCAGCGCATTGATCGGCGACAAGGCCGTCGTATCTTCCTGTGCTGTGAAAGTGCCCAGCGAAGGGCTGCCGTTGATGGCCACATACATCTGACCATCGGGTCCCACCTGGATGGCGCCAAGCTCTCCCGCCTGAGCGACCGATTGCTTGAGGTATGGGTTTCCCAGCGAATCAAACGCGAACTCGTACATCTGGGAGCCCGCGCCTTTGAGTGTGGCAAATAATTTATTTCCGGCGGGTGATATTTCCACGCCATAGACTTGTCCCGTTGTGCTGTTGAGGTCTGCCGATCTGAAGTTCGTTACAACGCCCGTCGAGTCAATGAAATCGAAAACCTCCACGACATTTGAAACGCCGGGAGTGGAGAGCGCCACTGCCAGTCTGTTTTGCGCGCCGAGCTTCATATAGCCCTGGCCGTTTTCGGCGGTGGTGATGGAGTGATCGGAGCCGATGGCGGAAATAACTGGATTGCTGATGCCGGTGGACGTAATGCGATAAGCGCGGAATGAATTGTTTCCGTATTCGTGGGCGATGAGCCAGTCGGCGTTACCGGTGATGCGTTCGGTACTTTTTGCAAAGAGAAGCTGGTTGTACTCCGCCAGACCGCCGACGCCGTTATTCAGCTTGAGGTCGAAGAGTGAATAGCGCAACTCAAAAGTTCCGGTTCCATAGATCTCCTGAGTGGTGAAGATGTAATAGAGCGTTTCATCGCCCGGTACGGGAATAATCAGCGCCGATTGTGCGGCGGTGTTTTGTCCGCCGATCCCTCCGGCGGGAGTAATGTCCTGGTTGAGCTTATCGAAGATGCTGTAGCCGTCCGTTGAAAAAATGACCTGGCCGTTTCGGTCGCTGATGACTGACGTTCCTTCCGGTGTTGTCAGAGGTCCCGAAATTGCCACTGCCGGGTTATTCGGCAACGGGTTGAAATCGATTCCGGCGTTTTGACCGAAGTACCAAATGTTTGCCCGTTGGTCGAGCGAGTCGTATTCCTTGATGTTGACGCCCGCGTAGGCCGAGCATGACCCCACCGTGGCGACCACGTAATAATATCCTGCGGAGTCGGGTCGGAGTGTCGCCGTGGTTTGTCCGGCCAGTAATCCACCGGGGCCAAACCATTGGTATTGCGGTGTTCCACCCTGGGCCTGGACGGTCACCTGGAAATCATCGCTTGTGTCATCCGGACATCCGCTCTTGCCGTTGTTGACCGGGAGCTCGCATGCGCAGGCTGTAGTATCCTGCACGAGTGTGAGCTGAAGGTCGAACTGGGTGATGTTGACGTTTTGAATGGCCTGCGCCGTGTCGCCGTTAAGATA
>DASVOT010000647.1:0-4412 GCA_036383235.1 Chryseosolibacter sp. | reverse complement strand
ATTATAAGAATTTCTACACGCTCACACGCGAGATGCCGATCGGCAAAGAGATCCTTTTCAACAATCCGATCTATATGTACAAGCGCTGGAACTACGGCGAATCCAGCCTCCAGGCCCTCGGCGGATGGGGCATCTACGCATCCCCGACCGAAAACTACGTCGAGAACTTCGGCATGGCTAACGGCCTGCCTATTGGTGAGCCGGACTCCGGATATGATCCGCAGAACCCCTGGTCAAACCGCGACCCCCGTTTTTATTACAACATTGTGAAAGACGGCGACCGGATCGTCCAGAATTTTCAGAACGCCGACACCTATGCGCAGTTTTACGTAGGCGGACGCCACCGCAATCTCACCAATAGCCTCACCGGTTACGGCCATAAGAAATTCACGCCCCTTACCGCAAACAAGTACGACGTAGGTTACGGGAACGGCTACTTTTACGAGTGCCCCCAGATGCGCCTGGCGGATGTTTACCTCATGTACGCCGAAGCAGTAAACGAAGCGTTTGGCCCGGACGGAACGGTGGCCGGTGGTCCCACCGCCGTCGCGGCTGTGAACATCATCCGCAACCGCGCCACCGTGCCGGATGTGGATGCGCGCTTCCTGAACAAGGACGCCTTCCGGGAAGTCATCCGTCGCGAAAGAGCCGTGGAGCTTGCCTTTGAAAGCCATCGCTGGTTCGACCTGCGCCGGTGGCACGTCTCGCACCTTCCTCAGTACCGCGAAAAATATGTGCTGGAGTTCGACAAGAACCACACGTACTTCCAGAAGAAGCTCGACCATACAATCGTCTTTGAAGACAAGCACTACTGGCTTCCCTTCCCGGTCGGCCAGGTGACCCTGTATCCCGAGTTTAAGCAAAACCCCGGTTGGTAGGATATGAAGAACGCCGAAAGCCGGAGGCATGGAGCAAGCGGAAGTAATGACTGCCTCTCCCGGCGGCGGAAAAGACTGTGACGAAATATGTATTCTAAAATCTTGAAATAATGAATAAACGATTTACCCCATTTATTGTGGCTGTGCTCTTTTTGAGTATGATTTCCGGAAGCAGTTTCGGACAGAAAAAAAAGGCTGCGAAGACCGTGACCGTCGAGTCAACGGTATTGAATGAAGAAGGGGCGCCCGTCGCCGGGGCCGTCATCTCGGGAAACGAAGGGGCGAATGAAGTGATATCGGACGCGCATGGCAAGTTCGCCATTGAGATACCGGAAAATACCAGCCTGATGATCGAGGCGGACGGCTATCGGCCGCAAGTCATCACCGTCTACGCGGATTCAAACACCCCGGCTGTGAGACTTGAAAAAGCCCTTTACTCCAGGGAAGAAAGCGAAACGGTAAATATTCCGTTCGGGAAGGTGATGAAAAAAGATCTTGTGGGCGCGGTGACCGTCATCGATCCCACGGAGCTGGCGAATTTCGATAACACCCAGAATGTGTATGACGCCATCCGCGCGCGTGTCCCCGGCCTGCTCGGCTCCTCCAACATCCGCGGAATCGGGAGTGCGCTCGTGATCGTGGATGGCATTCCGCGCGACGCCTCCAATCTCAACCTCGCCGAAGTGGAACAGATCACCGTGCTGAAAGACGCCAATGCCTCTGTCCTGTATGGTGTGCAGGGTGAGAACGGTGTGATCCTCATTACCACGAAAACGGGACAAGCGTTCAAGCGCAAAATCAATTTTTCTCTCGAGCAGGGTGTTTCCAATCCGGTGGTGCTGCCGAAATACCTGAACTCCGCTCAGTCGATGAGACTCTATAATGAAGCGCTTGCAAATGACGGCCAGCCGGCGGCCTTCAGCGATTCGGTCATCAACCTCTACGAAAGCGGATCCAATCCCTACCTGTACCCGGATGTGAATTTTTACTCCGGCGAATTCCTCAACAACCGCAAGCCTTTCAGCCGCGTGATCGGGGAGTTTTCCGGCGGCTCGGAAGTAGCCCAATATTTCGCCAGCGTGGGCTGGAACCATTCTGAAAGCCTATACAAGCTGATCGAAGGAAACAACGGCGACGCAGACCGGTTCAATGTCCGCGCCAACGTGAACTTCAAAGCGAACGATTTCATTAAAAGCAATATCGGCGCCGTCGTCATCTATGACAGACAAAACAGCCCGCACGGCAACTTCTGGGGCGATGCCGCCAACCTTCAACCCTACCTCTATTCGCAGCTTATTCCGCTGTCGATGGTGAACGAGGAAGCGTTGTCGGGCGCCGTGGACCTGGCAAAGGTGAAACGCGTGAACGGCGACTACATTCTTGGCGGTACTTCGCAGTACACGAGCAATGTATACGGAAACATGATTTTCGCGGGCTACAACCAGAACATTCAGCGCACCATTCAGTTCAACAACTCCGTCGACGTCGACCTTCGCAACGTCACGGAAGGGCTGAAGTTCAAAACGTACCTGAGCTTCGACGTGTACAATACCTTCAATCAGTTTGTGACGAATGAATACGCGGTGTACAATCCCCTGTGGCAGAAGAACCCGGACGGAAGCGACTACATCGCCGGTCTGAACCAGATCGGGGTCGACCGGTCCACGGGTGTTGAGAACCTGGATGGGGCCGGCTTTCTCCGCCGCACAGGCGCCTATGCCATGTTCGATTACAACCGCACATTCAATGAGGTTCATTCTCTTACCGCCAGCCTGCTGGGATACTTCGACAAGGTCAACGTAGAAGGAGTGACCATCAACAACAAGCACGCCCATGTTGGCTTGCGCGTTGCCTACGGGTACCGGGATAAATACCTGGTGGACTTCAGCAGCGCCTACGTGAACGGCTTCAAGCTGGCGGAGGGCCACCGCGGCGGTTTCTCTCCTTCGCTCGGCGTTGCGTGGGTAGCGAAGAACGACGACAGCGCCGACTTGAGCTACCTCAAGGTGAGGCTTTCAGGAGGACTGATCAACACGGAGTTTGGCGGCACCAACTACAGGCTCTACGAGAACACGCTGTCACAGGGCGGCGGTTATTCCTGGTACGACGGAGCGAGGAGCAACCGCGAAACCCTCATCACCCGCGCGGCCAACCCGGACCTGACATTCGAGAAGATGAAGAACCTCAACCTCGGCGCCGAGGCCTATCTCCTTAACCGCGCGCTGTACGTGGAGGCCAACATTTTCACGAGCAGAAATTCGGGGCAGATCGTTCAACGAACGATTTATCCCGGATTGATTTCCAACTATATCCCCTATGAGAATTATAATGCCACAGGATACCGTGGCGCAGAACTCGGCCTGGCCTGGTCCCGGTCGCTGGGGCAGGTATCGTTTGATCTGGGGACAAACTTCCTGTATGCGGCTTCGAAAGTCGTCAAGCGCGATGAGCTGTGGGCGAATGATTACCAGTACCGCGAAGGCCGTTCCGCAGACGCGATCTTTGCGCTGGAGGCCGATGGCCTGTTCGCGAACGAAACGGAAATCCAGAACAGCCCCGTGCAGGCGTTTGGCGAAGTTCGTCCCGGCGACATCCGGTACAAGGATCAGAACGGCGACGGGGTGATCAACCAGGAAGATGAAGTCGAGATCGGGAACTCCCAGCCGCGGTTTTCATACGGCGTGCACGGTGCGGTGCGCTACCGGAACCTGACACTCTTTGCCATCGGAAACGGGCAGAGCGGGGCCGACCGCTTTTACAACGGCGCCTATTTCTGGGTACAGGGCAATGACCGCTATTCCGAGGAAGTGCTGGGCCGCTGGACCCCGGAAACGGCTTCGACCGCCACGTATCCCAGGCTGTCGTCCGGGAACAGCCCGAACAACTTCAGGAATTCCACCTACTGGCTATACGACAATAATTATTTCACGCTCAGCCGTGTCCAGTTGACCTATGATCTTCCCCAGCGTGTGACCGGTAAATGGTCGCTGAAGAACGTCGGATTTTACATCCGCGCCATCAACCTGGCGACGATCGGAAAAAATGCGGATAAACAACAGCTGCGGATCGGCGCCGAACCCGCTTATCGCAGCTACGCCATCGGAGCAAGAGTTTCCTTTTAAGAATTAAAAAATCAATCAAGCATGAAGGCAAAAATAGTATTGGTACTGTTTCTCGGGTTGACGATGAGCGCCTGTGAATTGTTTACCGAACCGGGTCTGGACAACCAGTACACCGAAGACCGGGTATTGAAGGATCCGGCGTTCGCCGAAGGCATCCTTCTGAGAAGTTACCGGCTTCTTCCCACGGACTACCGCTTCGAGGAGGTGGCCACCGACGACGCGGTGACCAACGAAAGGGGTAATGGTTTTCTTCGCATGGCGACCGGCGAGTGGTCGGCCCAATTCAACCCGCTCAACAACTGGGGGTCTGCGTATGACGCGATCTTCAACATCAACTATTTTCTCTCGGTGGTCGACAAAGTGGAATGGAGCTGGCAGAGCCCCGCACGGAACGCCGCATTCCGCGACCGGT
>DASVOT010000646.1:0-2736 GCA_036383235.1 Chryseosolibacter sp. | reverse complement strand
CTACGCCAGGTCCGGAAAGCAGTCAAAAGCGCGCGAGGTCATTGATGAGCTGAAAGGCCGCCTTGCAAAAAAAGAAAAGGGATCCATCGCATTTTTTATCGCCGTGGTCTATGCGGCGCTGGATGAAAAGCCATCCGCTCTTTCGTGGCTTAAAACGGCCTGTGATTCACATGACATGGAAATGCCATGGCTCCTGACAGAACCTCAGCTTTATAGCCTTCATCATGAACCGGAGTTCAGGAAACTGATGGAGGTGGTGGGATTCAAATAACCATCGCGCGATCCTGCTGCCCGCTTTTCCCGCGATTTACAGCCTGCCCGTGCGGATTTCACACGGTTTTCAAGATTGAAAAAAAAATTTCAATTCTTTGCAACATACGTTGAACCGCGATTTTTTTAGCCCTTCCTAGTTTCGCCGTGCAATGATCAACACCTGCGTCCGTGTTGCAATGAATCCGGCGCGGTCCGTTGATATGCAGTTCAACCCGTTTCCTTAACCATCAATTCAAGCCTGTTATGAAAAAGTTTATCTTCTTACTCTACGGCCTGGGCGCCTATCTCGTTTTTCTGGTAACCTTCTGCTATGCAATTGGGTTCGTCACGACTCTCTTTGTGCCAAAGCATATTGACAGTCAGCCCCAGGTGCCGCTCGGACAGGCGCTGCTGATCAACGCTGCGCTCCTTGCGCTGTTTGCCGTTCAGCACAGTGTCATGGCACGCCCTGCATTCAAGCGGTGGTGGACGAAAACCGTTCCCGTTCAGATCGAACGAAGCACCTATGTCTTGCTGGCCAGCATCTGCCTGATACTCGTTTTTCGATACTGGGAACCCATGGGTGGTATCGTCTGGCAGGTCCAGTCTGAAACCGCACAGACAGCGCTGAAGGCCATAAGCCTCCTGGGCTTTTTCACGGTGTTTGTCAGCACCCTGCTGATCAACCATTTCGACCTCTTCGGCCTCAGGCAGGTATGGTTTTATTTCACGGGAAAGGAGTATCACCACCTCGCTTTCAGAACACCCTTCTTTTACAAGTATGTCCGCCATCCACTCTACCTGGGATTTATGATCGCCTTCTGGGCGGCGCCGGTAATGACCATCGCACATTTATTCTTCGCTGTCATGACGACTGCTTATATGCTCATCGCAATCCAGCTCGAGGAGCACGACCTCATCAAGCACTTCGGATCAAAGTATCAGGAGTACAAACGGGTGGTCCCGATGCTCATTCCTTTCACAAAAGGTGCAAAATCGAAGGTGGCGAAGCCGGAGAGGGTGGCGGAAGAAGTGCGGGAATAGTCCCGAACCAAAAATGCCACGTGTCTCTTTAAAGAAGGCCAGGGTGAGGTTCATGCTCTTCATCCTGGCTTTTATGTGTCCCATGATCCTGCCGGCACAGTCCTCCATCGAGGGAGTAGTGCGCGACGCGCGGGAAAACCTGCCTTTTGTTACAGTGGTCCTGCAAAATGCGGACTCCGTTTTCATTGAAGGGCTTGTGACAGACAGCGCAGGCGGGTTTGTCTTCGGGAATGTGAGCCCTGGCTACTACCAGGTCGCCGCCTCCCGGGTCGGATATTCGAGATTTCTTTCCGGCCGGATCACCGTCTCCGCCAACCAAAAAATACGACTGCCGGAGATCGTGCTGGAAGAAGTGTCTACGTTCCTGGAGACTGTCGAAGTACAGGGTGAGAAACAGCTCTTTGATCAGAGGGCTGACAGGCTTGTCATCAATCCTCAGAGCAGTCTCACCTTTGCGGGAAATACAGTCCTGGAGGTGCTGCGAAAATCGCCGGGTATACTGGTGAACAGGCAGGACGGTTCCATCAGCATGAATGGACGATCAGGCGTCCGCGTAATGATCAATGACCGGATCATGGAGTTGCCCCCCGAAGCAGTGGCACAAATGCTGGATGCAATGTCGTCGGCGAACGTAGAAAGAATCGAGCTCATCACAGCTCCGCCTGCGAGCTACGATGCGCAAGGGACTGCCGGCATCATTCGCATTCTGACAAAGAAAGACCTGGATACGGGTACGAATGCCGCATTCGGCGCCACGCTCGGCGCGAGCTGGGCAGAAACCCTTCGCGCTAATTTCAACCTCTATCACCGAAACCAGCACGTCGCCTACTTCGTGGACTACGCCGTCCTGAGGAACCACAACCTTCACCTGATGGACACGAGATGGGAATCTCCCGGGCTTCCGTTAAGAGCAGATAATGACAGTCACCGGGAAAACATTACGACCCGCCATAGCTTCAATACCGGATTTGAATGGCAATGTACTGACCATACGAACGTCAGCCTGTTGCTCTCGGGCTACACGAACAGCTGGAATCTGGATGCCTTTACCAACGATGCCATGAGGGGCGATTCCACCGTATTCACAACAATGAAGATAAAAGAATTAAACAACTGGGGGAGCGCAACAGCATCGGCAGGGCTGCAGCGAAAAGCAGGCCCGCAGGGTGAACTCAACCTCTTGCTGGATTACCTGTACTACAATAATAACAATCCATCGCGGTACAACAACACGGTCGTTAACGAACAGAACGGCGGGACAGAATATTCCGAAATTGCGTTAGACAAGACAACGCCGATCACCATCCTCATCGGCCGTGCCGATTACCGGTTCCGCGTCTCGGCTTCTCTGAGCGGAGAGGCGGGAGTCAAGGGAGTGACCTCCTCACTTGACAACAGCGTGCGCGTGCAACAGCTAAAGAACAATTCATGGATCGCCGA
>DASVOT010000645.1:0-4751 GCA_036383235.1 Chryseosolibacter sp. | reverse complement strand
TTGAGCCTAATCTTTGGATTGTTATGGTTCTATATTCGGGGGCGCTCCTTAGCCTGATATTCCTTAGAAAGAGAATTAAGCTCTTATTGGTTGTTTTTTTGTTTTCCTTGGTCTTTGGTTAATAACTGGCCGCACGATAGGGGTCCACTGGACAGGTGAAGTAACTACAGGGTGGTTTTATATAAGTACCGATGAAATTATGTTATCGGATGGTGTCAATGATTGTTCGGAAGATATTATTGCATGTACAAAAGCAAAGGATTCATTTCCATTCTGCATTAGATTGGTAACTTCTTCTAATGAGAAAGAAATTTTTGTAGGGCCAGTGATCCGACCTGATTTGAGAAATTATTTTAATCAAAATTGAAGAGGGTTTAGCGCATTCCATGACTGGCGCAAGCCTCGGGCAGTCTGAACGGCAAGTTCCAGCATTCTTCCCTAGCAAAATTAACGATCCCGAAAACATACGCCTCACCAGGAGGCAGACATCAATCTTCCCTTGACAATTTCTTTTCGTGTCATTCTGATTATTGGCTTCCTGACCTTACCTTTAACCGTAAACGAACCGAACACTTGCCGAGGAGCGATCGAAATTCCGAGTTCCGCTGGATGGCAACGGAAGAGCTTCATCTTTTCCGCTAAGTTGGACCGCTTACTTCACCATCACAAAGGATGAACGGTACCGTTGATGGTAAAAAAGGTGATGGCTTCCTTCTGAATACCGTCCAGGTAACGCTAGCCCCGATACCACGAGGTCTCAGTAGTGCGCCAGAATCCGCAGAAGATCAGACTGAGACGGATGTAGTCGTTTATAAGAGTGATAACCAAGACGATGCCGACTTGGGGTACATCAAAAATGAGGGAGAAAATGAATTCATAAATCCCGTTCAAGGTGACGAAGAAAAGGCGAAGAAATCGCCGGTAATTGAACCATAACCAAAACCTATGAGGCCTTTAAGCTCGTCAATTCCCTCTGCCGTTTTTTTGACTTTGACAATGGTCACAAGTCTACTGTGCTCGCAATGTGCCGGACCAATCGATAAGAAGCAGCAAATGCGATCAGACTTCTTGGAAAGGTACCAGTATCGACAACGACGGTTGAATAATATGATGCTCGATATTCGTCCAATTAATAACAGGTTGCATTTGTTGATGCGAGACTCTTCGGCCCAAGTACCACGGGATTCCGCTAACATTTTGCTTCGGGAAAGTTTCCTTATGCTAAGAAAGTGTGAACGTCTTATTTACGAAATGCGAGAGTTTGATAAACAGGATTCCTTGACGTTTGAAATGTATGGAAAATAAAAGATTGTCACCATTTGTGGCGATTCAGCCTGGATTAGGTCCCGCACTCTCCCCTCCGCGAGCTCCGCGGGCTTTGCGCGTATACCCCCAGCATCGATGATCTAGCCCGGGCTTACAACTCTTACGCTCTAAGCCCGCTAAGCGGCTGTGACAGATATTCGTTTTTAACCTGTCTCAATGAACCCTTCCCAATGACCATCCTCTCCCATCGCTGAAGGATAACACCCTCCGCTCGGAGACCACTCCGCGACCTATTTTGATGACGAGCATCATCAAAAAAAATTTCAATCAAGTGCCCTCCATCGCCCCCTCTGGCACAAAGTTATAGAGCAACCGTGGAGTGTTACCCTGGTGAAGAAGATGATCGCGGCGCTGTGTTGTAAAAGGGAAAAAAACGATTCCGGACAAAACGGTCTCGCCCGCGCACGCTCGCCGCTCAGCCCGACAGGTCCCGACCCTGCCTCTGTTTCTTCATCTGAGGATTCTCAGAATCCGTCGGCAAAAAAGGCGGCCGGTCAGTGGCCGTTTCGCCTCCGGCCCCGACGAATGCAATGCCCGCGGCCAGTCCGCCGCGCACACTTCCAGAAAAAAATTATATATCCGATATGGTCACTTTTAACAAAACAGGAAACGACACCCACCAACTGGCACGCTATAAGAAAATGAGCACCTTCATACGGTCCGTCGCAGCATGCACGGTCATCGCGCTCGCCGCCTTAACTGACTTGCACGGGCAGGGCTTCGAGCAGGTTGTAACCCTTACCCCCTTCCCGACGAGCAAGAATTCCGGGGAGAGAACGCAATCCAAGGTCTGGCAATACGACGGAAAATGGTGGTCGGTTTTCCCAAACAGTGAAGGAACCTTTATCTGGCGGCTCGACGGCACCACCTGGACCAACGTTCTGAACATATCCTCAAGTTCCAATACCAAGGCCGACTGCAAGCCTGTGGGCAACGTATGCCACATCCTGCTCGTGCGGGAATATCCTTTTGCGTCCCAACTGGTATCCGTCGAATACAACCCCTCAACCGGAAATTACGGGCTGTGGAGTCAAAGACCATCGACGACTCAGATCACCCTTGACGACGGCCTGGAAACCGCAACCATCGACATCGACAACACCGGACGGATGTGGCTCGCCTCCGATGGTGTTGACGACATCCGGGCCCGCTGGAGCGATTTCCCCTATAGCGCGTGGAGCGATCCCATCGTCATTCAACCGAACGTCAGCATCGATGACATCGGAACGGTGGTCGCACTTCCGGTGCAAGGCCAGGTCGGAATCTTCTGGGGTAACCAGAACACCCGGCGGTTCGGATTCAAGACACACAACGCGGGGGCAAATCCCTCGGAGTGGTCCGCCGACGAGATCCCTGCCGGACAATCCGCCCTCGACATCAAGCTGGGCATGGCCGACGATCACATCAGCCTCGGCGAGCTCTCCGATGGCACGCTGTTCGCCGCGTGCAAGACGGGCTATGACACCAATGGCTACCCGAAAATTATCCTGCTGCGACGCCATCCCAACGGCACCTGGGACGACGCCTACTCCGTATCGGAAACCGGCACCAAACCTTTGATCGTCATCAACGAGCCTGCGAACAAGCTGAAAGTGATTTTCCCGGATGTGTCAGGAGGAAATATCCTCTATGCCGAGACCTCTCTCTCCAATATTTCCTTCGGGCCCGCGTACACGCTCCTAAGCGGCAGTTACGACGGCCCCACCAGCGCAAAAACGAATTATACCAGTGACATCGTGGTCCTCGTGAGCGACAACCTGAACAAGCGGATTGCGGGCGTGAGGGGCATCGACACCCAGCTGGCGACACCTTCAGTGCCCATACTTAAAAGCCCGGCAAATTTCGCCACCAATCAACCGCTGACGATCTCGTTCTCCTGGCAACCGTCGACTGGGGCAGGCACGTATGCCTTGCAGGTGTCGGAGTTCCAGGATTTTTCAGCGCTGTTCTACCAGCGAAGCGGCATCACCGGAACGTCCGCGCAGGTCACTGGCTTTTTGCCGGCAAAGAGCTACTATTGGAGAGTCCGGGCTTCCAACGCAGCCGGTAACAGCAACTGGTCCACTATATGGAAATTCAGCACGCTCCCGCCCATTCCGGATGTTCCGCAACTGGTGAGCCCTCCGAACCTGGCCGTGGCGGAAAACTCCACGTTGATTTGGAAAAGCGCGCCATACGCGACATCTTATCACCTGCAGCTTTCAACGCTTGCAGACTTTTCCACCACGTTCGCAGACGAAAGCGCGCTAACCGATACGACGTATAACGTCAGCGGGCTGACAAGCGGCGAGACATATTACTGGCGGGTATCGGCCCGGAACGTCACAGGCAGCAGCGACTGGTCTTCCCCGTGGAGCTTCACCGCCGCGGCATCGTCTCTTGCAGCATACTGGAAGATGGATGAGGGCGGTGGCAAAATTCTGTCAGACGATAGCGGGAATGGAAATAACGCAACCATTACCGGTCTTCCAAAATGGATGACAGGTATCAGCGGCTACGCACTTGTTCTGAATGGCTCGAACCAATATGCCAGCGCTCCGGACGCTCAAACCCTGGACATCACGAAAGGCATTACACTCGCCGCGTGGGTGCGCCCCGAGAGGAAGGAGAACCAGAAAATCATTATGAAAGGCGATCAGAATAGCGCCGACGGATACGAATTGTCCCTGCTGCGCAACGGGAGAGTGTCGTTTGCGATCAACCAGCACACTTCCACGCTCCGTGTAAATTCGAATACCACCTACGCGGACAAAAAATGGATTCACATCGCCGGAACGTTCAACGGGACGGAATTGAAGATCTTCATCAACGGCGCGCAAAGCAATTCCATTACTGTCGCCAGCCCGGTCGTCATAGGCGCCAACGGCCTGGCTCTTTACCTGGGCCGCAACACCAACGGAACCAACTACTTCAAGGGCGCCCTTGACGAAGTACGCGTGTACAATTACGCCCTCAGCGCCGCGGAGGTTTACGCATTGACGCAGGTGCAGAAAATGAATTCGACGGCGCGCACCGGGCAATCCGCGGCGGTCGCAGTTTCGGAATCCGAGTCCAATCCCGTGGAAAGCTCAGTACATGTGTATCCCAATCCCGCGGGGAGTACGCTGTATGTCGATCTCCCGCCCGGAGGGGCGCACGCCGTTTCAATTTACGATATAACTGGGAGGCTATTGTACGCTGATAACAAGACAACCGGGGAGAACCACCTGGCAATCCCGTTGGACACCTTCGCCTTGCGGACCGGATTCTACATACTCTCGGTTCGTTCGGCGGAAGCGGACATCCGGAAAAAATTCTTCAAGAAATAGGCGGGCACTGCACGATGGCATAGGGACGAATATCCGATTCATTTCTTATCTTGTCGGTGGCCGGCGCCAATCATAAGAGACCCGGCATGAAACCGAGCAGGAAATGCCTTTCACTTT
>DASVOT010000644.1:0-9963 GCA_036383235.1 Chryseosolibacter sp. | reverse complement strand
CCCCGTCGCGCTTGATATTTTCAAGTATCAAGATTACTTCCTGGTTCGCTCCGCCGTGCAACGGTCCCCATAGAGCATTAATGCCGGCGGCGATAGACGAATAGATGCTTGCTTTGGAGGAGCCCACGATCCGCACGGTTGACGTGGAGCAGTTCTGCTCGTGGTCGGCGTGGAGGATCAGGAGCTTGTCAAGGGCTTCGGCGACGACCGGGTCGACGTCGTATGCTTCAGCGGGAAGGCTGAACATCATCTTCAGGAAGCGGGCGCAGTAGTTCAGGGTGTTGTCCGGGTAATTTACCGGGTGGCCGACGGAGTTCTTGTACGCCCAGGATGCGAAGGTAGGCATCTTGGCAAGGGAGCGGATAATGCTGAGGTTGATATCGTCGTTTGACCGGTTTGGATCGAGTGATTCCGGATAAAAAGCCGTTTGCGAACAGAAGAGCGAAGCCAGCACGCCCATAGGGTGGGCGGTAGAGGGAAAGCCGTCGAGGATCTTCTTGGTATCCTCATGCACGAGGGTATGGGTTTTAACTTCGTGCCGGAAGTTGTCGAGCTCCTGTTTGGTGGGCAGGTGGCCGTATATCAGCAGGTAGGATACTTCCATGAAATTGGACTTCTCCGCCAGGTCCTCGATGGCATATCCGCGGTAGCGCAGGATGCCTTTGTCGCCATCCAGAAACGTGATGGCGCTTTTCGTCGAGCCGGTGTTCTTGAATCCGAGGTCCAGGGTGATCACTTTCGCTTTTTCGAGGAGATCACTGATATCTACCGCGACCTCTCCTTCGGAGCCTACGATCACGGGAAGGGTATAGGATTTACCATCAATGATCAATTCTGCTGTTTTCGACATGTCTTTTCTTGTTTATCCAATGTTAAAGCGAGGCTTCGGGCCTGAGCGGTAAGCCTTTTTTCGCTGCCAAAACTAAGGCCTTGGCGCTAAATGCCAAAAGTTATCGTACATTTTAAATATACACGGTAGGATTCAGCTTTGGAATATAATGACCTTAAAAACTTTTGCAGGCGGCTATGATGACGACGGTCGGGAATCAATTGGGCAATTGACCAATTGAAAAATTGCCCAATTGCTCAATTGATTCGGTGGTTAGTTGTTCCCCAATATAAGGGGCATGCCTGCGTCTCCCGAGCCGATGACGATCACTTTTGTGTTAGGCGACTTTGACAGCTCGAGCGTTGCTTCGATGCCTCTCATCTTCAGCAGGTTGTTCGTCAGGCTGTTGTTGATGATGTTGTTGGCCCGCGACTCACCTTCGGCCGCGATGCGTTTGCGTTCGGCTTCACTGCGCTCTTTATCAAGGCGGAACTGGTAGGCGAGGGCTTCCTGCTGTTGCTGGAGCTTGCTTTCGATCGCCACGCGGATCTGCTCGGGAAGCTGGATCGAGCGGATGAGAAGGGCCACCATGGTGACGTTGTTCTCATGGAGGATCGCCTCCGCTTCCGTTTTGATCGTCTCCTCCACTTCGGCGCGCTTGGTCGAGTAGATCTCCTCGGCGGTGTACCTGCCCATTACCTGCCGCACGGTAGAGCGGACCTCCGGTATGACCAGCACGTCAACGTAGTTCATGTTGAATTTCTCGTAGATGTATCCAACGCGGTCGGCAAGCGGTTTAAAGCGCACGGTGATGTCGACATGTATGGACAGACCGCTTTTGTCGAGCACGTCCATGTTCTCCTCCTGTGAAGTCTCCTGGACGTCGTATACGAACACATCGTTCCACGGGGCCTTCATATGGACCCCTGGAAGGACGACCATATCCTTTTCAAGGCCGGATCCGAACTTGTAAAAGATCACCGCGCGCTGGGTCGCATTCACGGTATAAAAAATACTGGAGGATAGCCCCATCAGTACAAAAAGGGCAATGACACCCAGTATGATGACGGGCAAAAGTCTGCGGTTATTCATGGGGTTTATCAGTTAGTGAAGTCAATGGTCGATGGTCACTGGCACCTCGTTTGGTTTTACGGGGGACCAATCCCAAAAGTAGTTAGAATTCCAGAGAATTGGCAGCGGGTTAGGGATTAAAGTCCCTGGGGGATAGTCGATAGTCCATAGTCCATCGACCATCGACTATCGACCATCGACCTGCATCAGATGACCACGGCTTTCACGGGATCCCAATTGACGATTTTTTTCTCAAACACGCTTTTGTTGGAGGCCAGGGCAGGGCCGGCGGCGCGCATGCTGAAGAGGGCATCCTCGACAATGGGGGCGTTGTCGCGAATGCCCCGGTAAAAGCTCAGGTGGTGATCGAGGTCGGCGTTGTAGCCTTCGGGCGCCCGGTATTCCGACTCGGGCAGAAGCATCTCCGCCTCTTCCTTCGGGTGGTTGGCAAGGTACCACTTCTCGTACTCGGCCTGTTGGGCGGAAGTAAAGGTGTCAAAGGAATCCCATCCGCCGTAGCCGGGGTATTTGGGAGTCTTGTGGCGTTCAACCTTCACGCTGTTTCCGCCGAGGGTGAGCACGCCGTCTGTGCCGACGAGCCGCAGCTTTCCGCTGCCTCCGCTGCCATCCACGAAATTCACCCGCATCTGCAGTGTGAATTCCGGATGTTGCGCGGTGGCGGGGTAATCATAAAGGCCGCAGATAATATCCGGGACATCCCTTCCGTCCTTCCAATACCTCAACCCACCCGTTGCGTAGACGCGGTTGGGTCCGATGGAGCCGGTGACTTTATGAAGCCGGGAGAACAAATGAACGAAGAGGTCGCCGGCCATGCCGGTGCCGTAATCCCTGTAATTCCTCCACCGGAAAAAGCGGACGGGGTCAAAAGGCACTTTAGGGGCGTCGCGAAGGAACGTGGTGAAGTCCACCGTGGCGGGACTGGCGTCCAGCGGGATGGAATATTGCCAGGCGCCGAGCCCTCCCTGGCGGTCGTTCCAGGTTTCGACGAGCACCAGGTCGCCGATGACGCCTTCTTTGAGGAGCTGGCGCGCCTTTTCCGAGACAATGGAGCTCACGCCCTGGCTGCCGACCTGGAAGACTTTTCCGGTTTTCTTCTGGGCTTCGATGACGGCGGCGCCCTGCTCAAGCTTGTGCACCATGGGTTTCTCGCAATACACGTGTTTTCCCTTGTTCATGGCGTCGATGGAGATCCGGTCGTGCCAGTTGTCGCTGGTGGCGATGATGACTGCGTCGATATCTTTGCGGTCGAGGATCTCGCGGTAATCGCGGGTTGTGAAGAGGTCCTTGCCGTAAAGCTCGCGGGCGCGTTCCAGCCTGCCCGTGTACAGGTCGCAGGCGCCGACAAGCTTAACCCCGGGCACCTGGACGGAGGTCCGCAGGTTGTTGAATCCCATAATGCCTGTGCCGATGACGGCAATATTCACCTGATCATTAGCCGCGTATTTTTTTACGGGGTTTTGTCGCGGAAGCGCGATAATATTTTTTGAATTTGCCATCAACGGTGGTGTCACCGAAGAGACGATGGCGGTACTCAAGGCTTTTTTGATGAAACTCCTGCGAGATTTTTGCGAACGGTTCCCCATAAGGTTCATTAACAGATTTGAAAGACGGGCGGAAGTTACGACATTTGCGAACAAACCTGCCCCCCTTTACACGACATGGTGAAATTTGACTTTATCCGGAAAAAAAATTTTGCCATCGACCTCGGCAATACCAATACCCTCGTTCGCGATGAGAACAGGCTTCTCGTCGATCAACCTTCCTACATCGTCCTCGATTCGAACCGCGCGGAGGTAAAGGCGGTCGGCACCCAGGCGTACCGGATGTTCGAGAAATCCCATCGCGAGTTCAGGCCGATCAAGCCCATGCAGTGCGGCGTCATCGCCGATTACGACTCGGCGGCAAAGATGCTCCAGGCGCTGATGAAACAGGCGTACGGCGACAAATCCTTTCTCGGCGGCTATGGCGATATCATTTCCGGCGTGCCCTACTCGACCACCCTGGTCGAGCGGAGGGCGCTGCTCAATGCGCTCGAGACCTTGCATGCGAGGCATACGTGGCTGTTGTTCGAGCCCCTTGCGGCGGCATTGGGTATGGGCTTGAATATCCAGGAACCCGACGGGAAGATGGTGATCGACATCGGAGGAGGGATCACCGAGATTGTGGTGATCTCCCTGTCAGGCATTGCCTGCTTTCAGTCTGTGAAGGTGGCGGGTGATTCGATGGACGAGAGCATCCGCCATTATTTCAGGAAGAAGTACAACATCGCCATCGGCATCAAAACGGCCGAACAGGTGAAGATCGCGGTGGGAGCGGTGCTGGCCGACCTTGAGAACCCGCCGGCCCCCATGGAAGTTAAGGGGAAGGAGCTGCTGCGGGGGTTGCCGGTAACCCGGGTGGTTGATCACATTGAAATCGCCGGCGTACTGGAGAAGTCAATTTCCGCCATCGAGCTGGCCATCATCCAGACGCTGGAAACATGCCCTCCCGAGCTGGCCTCCGATATCTACGTCAATGGCATTTACATCACGGGCGGAAATGCCCTGCTGCGCGGGTTAAAGGAACGCCTCGAGCGCAAGTTGAACTTGCAGGTGAACATCGACGAGGATCCCCTGCTATCGGTATCCAAAGGTGTCGCTGCTGTGCTGCGCGACCCCCTCAAATACAGAAGCGTTCTCATGAATTGAGTCTTCCGCAGTCAATAAAACCTGTTGTAAATAAAAAAAGCGATGTACCCATCGCTTTTTTATATTCAGGGATTCGAAGAAGACTCGTTGCCATTCTCGTCGTTCTCGTTCGTGTTCATGGAACCCGACGAAGAAGAAGAGGGCTCGCCACCGAACAACGATGATTGAGTCGGAGTCGGCTGCGGAGGTACTGCAGAAACGCTGGGAGTTGGTCTGGCAGGCATCGCTGTCTTCTTAGGTGCAGCTTTTCTGGCCACCGGTTTCTTCGGCGCTGCAGCCTTCTTCACAGCCTTTTTGGGAGCTGATTTTTTCGCGGCTTTCTTAGCTTTCTTAGGGGCCTTCTTCGCTGCTTTCTTAGCGGATTTTTTTGCTCCTTTTTTCGCTGCTTTTTTAGCAGACTTTTTTCCTGCCTTCTTAGCTGATTTTTTTCCAGCTTTCTTTGCTTTTTTTGCCATAGCTAACTTTTGTTTTAAGGTTTAATTCCGTTTGGTTTTTTGAAAATTCCCTGGTGAACTAAAGTTTCTTTACCCCTAATTTAAATAACTGTTTGCTTTATTATGCATACAGCGTGAAAATATTTTCGGAAGTAGCAACATCTGTGAGCGTGTATCACTTCACTTTTTGTCGCGCATGCAGCGGGTAAGTGCTCAGTTGTCTGTGCATTTCATGCGCGTCGCGGCTCGCTTTCACCGGATCGGGCGTGTGATTGGTCAGTTGTGAGAGCCTGTTGCCTTCGCAAGGCGACGCTCCAGCGCTACCTCGCTCATGTGCCGAGCTGCGCTTCTCCTTCACTAACGTTTTTGGCCCACAGGTCGGAAGACACGCCCTCTTCCGCTGCCTCGCACTCCTTCGTTAAGAGCCTGCCTGCGCTAAAGGTCGGCCGACAGGTTCGGACGGCAGAACCTTCTCTGATGCCTTGTACCCGTGCCTAACATCCTGCCACTGGAGGTCCGGCAGACTGGTCGGAAGGTGGTCTGATCTCCCCGGCCGTTTGCTCGTTGTCGGCGATCGTCTTACCTTTGCCGTTTATTTTTTCAGGAACATATGATATCAGTAAACAACTTATCCCTCCAGTTCGGCAAGCGGGTGCTCTTTGACCAGGTGAATATGAAGTTCACGGGTGGCAATTGCTATGGCGTGATCGGCGCGAACGGGGCAGGTAAGTCAACCTTTCTCAAGATCCTCGCCGGCGACATCGATCCAACCGGCGGCAATGTGACCATTGAGCCCGGCAAGCGCATGGCGGTACTCCGCCAGAATCACTACCAGTTCGACGAGGTGCCGGTGCTGGACGCGGTGATGATGGGCCACACCAGGCTGTGGAGCATCATGCAGGAGAAAGACGCACTCTACGCCAAGCCTGACTTCTCCGAAGAGGATGGCATCAAAGCCTCCGAGCTCGAGAGCGAGTTTGCGGAAATGAATGGATGGAACGCACAGTCGGACGCAGCCTCCCTGCTCAGCGGCCTGGGCATCAGCGAAGAAAATCACTTCAGGCTGATGAAGGAACTCAGCGGAAACGAAAAGGTGAGGGTCCTGCTCGCTCAGGCCATCTACGGCAACCCGGACATCCTGATCCTTGATGAGCCAACCAACGACCTGGATATCCATACAATCTCCTGGCTGGAGGATTTTTTACTCGAGTTCAAGAATACGGTGATCGTCGTATCGCACGACCGCCACTTCCTGGACACCGTATGCACGCACGTAGTCGACATCGATTTCAAGGCGATCAGGCTTTTCACGGGCAATTATTCCTTCTGGTATCAATCCAGCCAGCTTGCCCTCACCCAGCGGTCGTCGGCCAACAAGAAGGCGGAGGAAAAGAAAAAGGAGCTCCAGGAGTTCATTGCCCGCTTCAGCGCGAATGCCTCGAAGTCGCGACAGGCCACGAGCCGCCGGAAGCTTTTGGAAAAGATCACCGTGGACGACATTCAGCCATCCAACCGCCGGTATCCTGCCATCATCTTTCAGCAGAAGCGCACGGCCGGAGACCAGATTCTCCAGGCTCAGGACCTCGGTTACCGCGAAGGTGACGTCACATATTTTAAAGGGCTCGACCTGTTTGTGAACAAAGGCGACAAGATCGCTTTCCTCAGCAAGGACAGCCTTGCCATCACCACCCTCTTCAGGATCCTGGCGGGGGAGCTGCCCGCTACAAGCGGTTCATTCACATTCGGCCAGACCATCACAAGCGCGTATCTGCCTTCCAATAACGAGAAATATTTTCAGTCGGATGACAACCTCATCGACTGGCTGAGGCAGTTCGCGGAGGACGAAAACAAGGATGAGGTCTACATCCGCGGCTTCCTGGGCAAAATGCTGTTCTCCGGTGAAGAGGTGTTCAAGAAATGCAATGTGCTTTCGGGAGGGGAGAAAGTGCGGTGCATGATCTCAAGGGTGATGCTGGCCGGCGCCAACCTGCTCATCCTGGACGAGCCTACCAACCACCTGGACCTGGAATCCATCACGGCATTCAACAATGCGTTGAAAGATTTTCCCGGAACGGTGCTGTTCACGTCGCATGATCACGAATTCACTCAGACGGTGGCAAACCGTATTGTGGAGATCACCCCGAACGGGTTTATAGACAAGCTGATGACGTATGACGAGTACATCGAAAACGAAAAAGTGGCACAGCAGAAGGTCGCCCTTTACGCTTGAGAGCAGCTTTCGCCGTGAACTCTTCAGGATCCCGTTTCCGGCAGCTCGTTGGACAGGAAGTACTCGCCGCGTTCCATGAATTCATTGCGGATGAGCTTGATGTCCTGGTAGGAGGTGATGATGAGATCCGTTGCACCGTCGCGGCGTTTGAGCGCTTCGGCTAGTTGATCTGCTTCTTCCATCGACATAATACAATACAGCGGATTTTCCCCTCTGTGCGTGGCTTTGTAGTCCTCAATCGCCTGATCAATGTTTGCCGTCACTGTACTTTCCATACGCTTTATTTAAACGCCGGAAAATATTCATACCAATTGCCGGCGTAGAAGCAGAGGGTGCTCTCGGGTTTCCGTATGAGGCTTTCTGGGTCCGCGGGCGGTTGGTGAGGCCGCGCGGCAATGCAGAAGATGTCGCTTGTTTTTCCCCTTTTTGGAGAAGATCCACCTCAAAGGACCCCGGCGCTTCTTCGCCCGTTGACCGGGGTAGTGCCGGCAAATGACGTAATTTTCCGCCTTCCTTTCCATAAATGCCTTAGGGGAAGGGGCTATTTTCGCCCATGATCACTGCCGGAAAACAGCGGGCTTGCGCGGGACGACGCATGCCAGTTTTCAGGGAGATGAAGGAGAAAAGTATGCGGTTAGAGGCTGTTTGCGGCTTCATTCCCTCACCCTGGCCTTGTAATGGCAGACGGTAAAATTCCTTTTTATTGCAATTCTTACATGCTGTATGAAATGTACGAACCCCTAAGCGGCCGTAGGTAAGGCGCTTCCTATCTTGGCGTTCGATGAAATTCAGGGACCTCGTCTTGGGCAGCCACGTATTCATCCCATCGCGGGTGGATTACCGGAACGCAATTCTGAGGAGCCAGCTGGCGATCATCACCTTTATCGTGGCGGTAGGGTACGTGTTCATCGATGTGTACCACGGGGTAAGGGGAAATGAGCCATACTACCTGGCCGTAGCCATGCTTGCCGTGATTACCGTGGTACTGAACCGGTTTCAGAAATACAAGCTGGCCACCATCCTTTTCCTTCTCTCCATCAACTTTTTCATTTTCTATTTTTCGGTGATCGACCCCTTCGGAAGCGGGGTGTTCATGCTGTTTGCCGTGAGCAGCCTCATGGCTTTCGCCCTGCTGGGATTCCGGAACAGGAAACTCGCGTTTTTCTTTATCCTGCTCTCCGTCGCGCTGTTCCTGATCTCGTACTGGGTGGACTTCAGCTTCATCGAGGAGCGCGTGTATTCCAAACCCTACCTTCAGTTCAGCTATACCGTCAACTTCCTGGTCACCCTGATCTGCAGCATCGCCATCATGTATTTCCTGATGGACATTCATTACCATTCGCAGAAGTCGATCCTGGAAAAGAATGCCCAGCTGCAGAAGGCGAATGCGGAACTCGATCGCTTTGTTTACAGCGCCTCGCACGACCTTCGCGCTCCGCTGAGCTCGCTCCTGGGTCTCATCGAGGTGGCGAAGCTTGACCAGAAAGGCACCGACCGCTACCTGGACATGATGAAAGGAAAGATCGAGGACCTGGAGAATTTCATTAAAGAGATCATTTCCTATTCCCGCAACGCGAGAACGGATGTGAAGAAACAATCTCTCAACCTCAGAAAGACTGTCGCGGAAGTGACGGATGCGCTCACTTTTTCGGTGGGAAACCCCGACGTGCAGATCGAGAACCTCGTGCCGGAGGACATGGTGCTGAATACCGACAGCATGCGGTTGAAGATCGTGCTCTCGAACCTCATCGATAATTCCCTGAAATATCGCGACACCGCGAAAGAGCGATCCTTCATCCGGATCGACGCGCTCGACAAGGACGGTGTCAAGGTGATCATGGTGAAAGACAACGGTCTGGGCATCGACGAGCTCTACATCGACAAGATCTTCAACATGTTTTACCGCGCATCCGAGCATTCGAACGGGTCGGGCCTGGGCCTTTACATCGTGAAGGAGACGCTGAGCAAACTCAACGGACAAATCCAGGTCGAGTCTATGCCCGGAAGGGGGACTACGTTTATGGTGCAGCTGCAGGGTTAGTTGGTCGCGAATCGGTCTGTGCCTGCCTTCGTGGGACTATCTCATTAATGCCGGTTTTTCACCCGCCGCTTTCCGATTGCTTATTACGGATTTTCTTCCTTAAATTCATTTCCTCTAAACACGGAAGCGTATGCTGCATTATACCCTTTTTCTTCTTGTTCTCGACCTGTTCTACCAGCCGGCAGAAGGAGCGAAGTTTGAGGCGCAGGTGATCGATGACAAGGTTTCCATCGGCTACGGACTTGCAATCGGCGACGTGGACGGCGACCGCAGGCCGGACATCCTGCTTGCAGACAAGAAAGAATTTGTCTGGTATCGCAACGGTGACTGGAAACGTTTTGTGATGGTGGAGAACCTGACGGAATCGGATAACGTATGCATCGCCGCCCGGGACATTGACGGCGACGGAAAAGTGGAGATCGCCGTTGGTGCGCAATGGAATCCGGGGGAGACGTCGGATACCGTGACGTCGGGCTCGGTACACTACCTGATACGGCCGAAGGACCCGACCCAGAAATGGAGGCCGGTGGAGTTGCATCATGAGCCGGTGATCCACCGCATGCAATGGGTGCGGGCCGCCGGAAACAGGTTTCAGCTCATCGTGTTGCCCCTCCACGGGCGGGGGAACAAGGGCGGCGAGGGGCGTGGGG
>DASVOT010000643.1:0-3420 GCA_036383235.1 Chryseosolibacter sp. | reverse complement strand
AGCTTCGCGCCGCGCGCAAAATGAAGTTTCATGACCTTCTCCGCTTCGTGCAGGTCCTTGTCTTTCAGCGCCCTGACAATGGCGCGGTGCTCCCGGTCTGTGAGATCATAGTCGTCTTCCGACGACGTGCTTTTCGTAAGGCGCTGATGGAACAGCGGAATGTGGCTGTTGAGATAAGTCTGAAGCAGCTTCTGGTTACCGGCGCATTCGATTAGTGTCTCGTGGAATTTCAGGTCGGCCTCACAAGCCCCCGCGTAATATCCCTGCTCCACCATCGCCGTGAAATCATTGCAGATTTTCTCCAACCGGCCGATCTGCTCCCGGCTGATCTTTCCGAGCGCCAGCCTCAACGCGCCAAGCTCCAGGATCTCGCGCAATTCCCGGATCTGACCCAGATCAGACGAAGTCAGGGAATTAACAAAATATCCGCCCTTGGGCCCAAGCGTGACCAGCTGTTCGCCCAGCAGTCGGGTCAGCGTCTCGCGGATTGCCATCCTGCTCACCGACAGCTTTTTAGCCCAAAAATCCTCTTTCAGGCGTGTGTTGGGGGCTATTTGCGCACTTAATATTTTCCGCCTGATCTCGGTATAGGCTTTCAGGGCCAGGGAATCACTTTTCATCTCAATTTATGTAAACAAATGTCCCAGCGCTCAATGTAAACAAAAATTGCAGCCAGGGTTCGCTCGTCCAAGTTAGCAAATTCCCGCGAACATCGGATTACCAATGGCCCCAGCCTTTTTAACACCTTAAAGACAGACCTTGCCTGGCTGTAGAATTTCTACTTTTGCCACCGCAACCGACCCGACTCCACGACTACAGACCGCGTAGGCCTCCCTGCAAAGTCAAACAACTCGATTTTCCTCATCCCCTCATTTACCGCGATGCTCCTGGAAGATTGTGAAAGATACGTGCTGCCGTATCCTACTTCCACCTTACGCCTTTTTCCGTCACCAAACGCAAGGACGGCGACACACTCATCGCGATCGGGCTGCAGATACAGTTGGCGGCTGCGCGGATCTTTCCGTTGAAACACTTTCAGGGAGTCATCGTTCTGGCCGACGAGGGTCAGCCTCTCATTTCCGACACGGATCTCCGCAATACTTTTGGCGTCGCCATCCACAAAAAAACCTGAGCGTGTCACAGGCAGCGAGCGAAAACCACCCTGGCCGTCACCCAGCATCACCTGGCCGATAAAGGCATCGCATCGTCCCGAAACAACGTCAGGGGCATACGAATTTCCCACGGCAAGAAAGTCAAGGTTGCCGTCACCGTTTACATCCTCCGCCAGCATCCCGAAAACGGGTGCCGTCTGCATTTCCAGGGGCAACGGCTTTAGCTGAAATTTTCCGCCCCCTTCATTTTCGACGTAAGCGGAACTGAGTGTCTTGCAACTCAGGACCTTCACGCCTTCCTTTCCCGCGAACTCCAGCAGCTCTTCCGTCGATGTGCGGGCATAGATGCGATGATAGAGCAACTTCCGCTTCAGCAGCGGCAACTGGTTGGTGAGCACGTCCAGGGAGGCCGTCGGATAATTTACCCCGTCTTCATAGTACGACGTGATCGCCTCAAGCGCGCCGTTGTTGTCGAAATCCTTGAACGATACGTTGATGGGTTCTTTCGCGGATGCACGGTAATGCGAGTTCAGCCCGAAGTTCCCCGCGAGGTAATCCATGTCGCCGTCGATATCGAAGTCTCCGGCGGTAATGCTTTTCCACCACCCTTCCGAATCCCGTATGCCACTGTCCCACGCGGAAAATTTTCTCCCTGCATCGTTCCGGTAAAACGAAAGGGGCATATACTCGCCCGCTAAAAGGAGGTCGATCCATCCGTCGCCGTCGAAGTCCGTCCATAACGCAGAGGCTACCATACCGGGCCGCTGTAGCGCGGGGCAAACCTCGGCGGTGACATCGCGGAACCTGCCGTTGCCGTCATTGGACAATAAATAACTTCTCGGCGACTGAGGGTACGCAGTTGGAAACACCCTCCCACCTACGAAGAGGTCAAGGTCGCCGTCGTGATCGTAATCTGCGGCCACCACGCACGAACCGCTGGCGCCAATAACCGGCAACGCCTTCGCATCCCTGGTGAAGCCTCCCGTTCCATCGTTGAAATACAACCGATCCTGGTAATTGCGGTGATCGGGATTATATTCGTTTCCTCCGCTTACGATATAAAGATCGAGATCGTTGTCGTTGTCGGCGTCAAACAACAGGCACCCCATGTCTTCGCTCTGCCTGTCAGCTTCGCTCAATTCCTTGCCCGTAAAGGTGCCGTTCTTCTTTTGAATGAAGATCTTTCCGGACCTCAACAGTGCGGCGCCGATAAAAAAATCTTCAAGCCCGTCGCCGTTGACGTCGCCTACGGCGATTCCGGGACCCTCCTGGGAAAGTTTGTTGGGACGCAAGGGCTCATGATTGAAATCGATGAACGGATTCTCCATATGCCTGTAGGATACAACGTCTGGGCTGCATGCTGAGAAGATGGCCGTTTTCACGGGCTTCGCAGGCGGCGGCGGAAGTCCAGTGCTGTCGCTCACCGTCACAATTCTATTTACGCCCAAACCCGTGAGCAGGCTCATTCTCCCATCCGGCCAGAAAACTTCCAGGGAATCGACCTCTTTGATCGTACCAAGTCCGAAATGAATAGCATCTTCCATCGAGCTCTGGAAACCGTGAAGCGGAGTTTTCATCCGAACCTGAATCGTTCCGCCGTAGCGAAGGGTGATCCTGGTGCCAATACCGGTTCTGTTCCTTTTGCTTCCGGTCAATTTTACCGTCAGGTAGTTCGAGGTAGAAGGATTCCTGTCTCTCTGCCTGTTCCTGTAGATCGAGGCGGTCTCGTCGATGTTGCTGACTACGAGGTCCAGGTCCCCGTCATTATCAAAATCCGCATAGGCCGCTCCGTTGGAATACGTCGGCGCCTTGAAACCCCAGCTGTCAGAGACATTTGCAAAAGTGAGATTGCCATTGTTATGGTATGCGTAATTGGCGACCTTTATCCCGGGACGCCCGGCCAGGCTGTCCAACAGTATTTTTCGACGCTGCTGTTCACTTTTCACTTCGGTGTTTACGGTACTCCGGAATTTTACAAAATCGAGATCCGTTACGTCCTTGCCAAAACCATTGGTGATAAAGATGTCCTGGTACTGGTCATTGTCAAAGTCTGCCAGCAGCGGCGCCCAGCTCCAGTCCGTCTTATAGATCCCGGCCAGCTGCCCGATCTCGCTGAAAGAACCATTGCCGTTATTCAGCTGCAGGGTATTGCGCATGTACTGGTAGGTGTAGCCGTGGCTGACGGCGTAATAGAATTTGTTGTATTGAGTCGCGCCAAACATGAGCTTCCGCCGATAATGGCCGTCCGGCAGCATATCCAGGGCGACGACGTCCATCAGGCCGTCGTTATTGATATCACCGACATCGT
>DASVOT010000642.1:0-5104 GCA_036383235.1 Chryseosolibacter sp. | reverse complement strand
CAGGGATTCTGCGAAAGGAATTTCACCTCCCGTTCGTTGTATCCGAATTTCTTCAGGACAGCCGGATCCGCCAGCATTTCCTCGGAATAGAATTTACCATCGATCCGGCGGAGAATATTCCGGCGGCGCGGATACGGCAACACGGTCAGGTTGAACTCCTTCGTGTATTCCCAGTAGCGCGTATAGCCAGGACGTGTTATATGTTCCGCACCGTAATCCGCATACAAGCCATCGGATAACCCGTCGTGGACCGTGAATACGTGGCCGCCGTGGCGTGGCGATGCCTCCAGAACCACCACGTCGAATCCGCGTCTCATCAGCTCGTAGCCGCAGCACAGGCCCGCGATACCCGCTCCGGCGACAATGATTTTTTTTGTTTGTTGCGGGCGATTTCGTGTCCCCGCGTCCGATTCTGCCATGCTGTTCGTGCCCGACCCAGCCAGGAGCGCGCCGCCGACGCCTGCGCTAACAGTAGTTTTCAGGAAATCGCGTCTTTTGATAGTTTCCATATGGACATTTATTTACGAGCTATCTTGAACCATTTCACCGCATTTTTGTAAAAGATCCGGTCAACGACATCTTTCGGAAGCTTCAGTCCCTCAAAGGTGCCGTTGACCTCCGGCGAAGTCATCCTCTCATCGGTGACAAAGTACTTCCAGTCGGCCATCCACCTGTCGTGAATCCGTTTCCGCGTGCTATCCGGATCCGACGTTTGCGCCATCCCTGTGTCGGTAGCATAGATGAGGCGGTCTTTGTAGCGGATGATGAAGTTCCGCACTTTCTCCCGGTTGATTGCCGACTGATACTGGAGGTGAGAAATTCTCGCTGCCATGTCGGCGGCCATATTCGGAAACCGGTCCAGTCTCTTTGCCAGTTCGTCCACGCTCCATTCGAGACTTGCCAAATGTGCAGCAACGAATCGCACTCCAGGATGCCTGGCGACAAACCGGTCGCGGGCGGCGATCTCCTCTTCGTAAGAAGGGTTTTCCGGATGCAGGTACATGTGATACTGTGGATGGCTTTTGTAATAATTCCGGTCTCCATTAACCGTCATGGAATCCAGCGGCAGCCAGCAGTTTTTCGGCTCTCCAAGATGCGCCATGACGGTTTTGTCCTCTTTCTGAATAAAATCAATCACCGGATCAAAACGCGGATTATCGATCATGATAAAATTGTCGGAGGCATCCTTGTAGACCATGCCGATGTTCTTCCATAGCTTCACACCCAAGGCCCCTTTGTCAAAGGCGGTCCGGAGGCGGGCAATTGTCTCGTCCGCCCAACCGGATGAATCCCAGTTGGTAAGCGAAAAGGCCGTGACGAAGTCCACGTTTTCAGGGCCGGCATTTTTCTGAACGAGCGAGAATTTCATCTGCTCATCCAGTGGCGGGTAGTGCGGCGCATCGACGTTGACCGCCAGGATGATGAAATTATCCGCTTTGGCCTGTTCGACAAGCGCGGTATTCTCCGTGTTCGGATGGGTATGCGTGTCGACTTTCGTCAGCGTGTAGAAATCATCAGCGGTGTAGTATTCGTCGCGCGAACAGGAAAAACACACGATGAAAACAAATCCGAGAACAGAGACGATCGATTTCATTGTCCAGATAAAAAGGTTTATTGTGACCCGCCACGTCCGGAGACATACAGCATCGCTATCGCTTGTAAAGAATTTTAACGGCGTTGTCGTGATAGATTTTTTTAAGTACGGCGTCTTTCAATCCGAAACCATAGAGCGGCCAATGGTAACTGAATAGACCAATCTCGTAAAAGTGTTCATCGTTGGATTCGAGAATGCGGAAAGTGGTGGAGTACATATGTGCGCTGAAGCCCATATCCGTACCGTAAAGCAAGCGGTTCTGATATTTTTCGCAGAAGGCATTCATAAACCGCGGTATGGGCGATGTCTCCGCGTACCGGGCGCCGAATTCGCCAAACAGGTTGGGATACTTGTCGAGGAGCGCTCCAAGTATTCCCGGATTGTAACCGCAGTTTGCCAGGTGGCAGGCGATGAACGTTGTGCCGGGATTATCGCGGACGACATTCTCGAGGGTGCCGATGAGGCGGCTGTGGTCAAGTATGCCTTTCTTCGTGAGGTCGATGCGCCATTTGTAGGCGTTCATCAATCCATCGTTGGTGGAGTCCATCGGCATGTACATCCAATAGGGTTCGGCTACATGTATGGCGACGGGAATCTTCAATTCGCCGCACTTCCGGAACAGGGGTTGCATTTTTTTATCGTCGACATGCATTCCACAACCCTTGGCCGGACCTGAAAAGAACTCGCCCATCCCCTTGTCTCCCAATTCTCCCACTCCCCTGGCTCCGACCTTGAAGCAGCGTTCAAGTTCTTTTACAGCCTGCTGACTCCATCCCGGCTCCGAACAGCCCGTGTAATCAAATCCGCACCAGAGCTCGAAGCGGTCAGGGTAGGCTGAATAGACGGCATAGAGGCTGTCGAACTTTCGGCCAGACGACATGGTCATGATAATGGTTTTTTGAATGCCAGCCTCGTCCATGATCTGAATCCATGACTGTAGTTCTGCGGCCGACTTTGCGTAAGGATGTGAGTGGATGTCAATGGCCGGGTACTTTGCCTTCTTAATATTCGAAACCGGCACCTGGTAGATGGATTGTGGCCGATAGTCTTTTAACTTGATGTCCTCAGGCTGGGTTTGACCCGGAAGCTGTCCCCACAGCAGCACCAACGCGGTCGTTCCGGCAAGAAGGGTCGCACGTGTTTTGAAAATTTTCATTTGTTGTCAGACGATAAAATGTTTTTTGGATTGCAGCTCACTTACAATGATCTTTTCAAGGATTTCCCTCTTTTCATCGAGACGTTTCAGGAGCACCACCTGGTTGCCGCCCCGGACCAGGTTTTGCTTTTCGTAGCGGGCGCCGTAATAAACGTCGCGGTTGAAATAATCGGCAAGGAAGCGGATCGCCTGCATGAAAATGAGAAACAACCCCGAGTAGAGTATCAACTCCCTCTCGTCGGGGGTCAGCTCATCACCCATGTTGCTTAAATATCCATTTACGATGGCCCGGAAATAATCTTCCCTTATTTCAATCTTGTCGAAGTCCTGGTCTTCTTCATTCGCGGGCGAAAGGTATGTCCGCATCATATCCCCGACATCGCTGATAAAGTATCCGGGCATCACCGTATCAAGGTCGATGACACATAGGCCCCTGTCCTCATCGTCGAAAAGCACATTGCTGATCTTTGTGTCGTGGTGGGTCACCCTGAATTTTACCTGAGCATTCCTGCGGAGTTTCTCGAAGGAGTCGACGATGCCCACATATTTATTGATCTCGGCGATCCATTGCGAAGATTCCCTGATGCGGCCGGGGTCTCCGTTCTTTAGCGCGGTCTGAAACTGCGCGTACCGCAGGGTGAGATTATGAAAATCGGGGATGGTGATATTCAGCCTGGCCGCATTGAATCCGGATAACAGCCGGGTGAATTTCCCGAACTGGAATGCCGCCTCGAAGGCCTGCTCGGGGTTTGAAACAACATTGATCGTATGGGATCCTTTGATGAAGGGGAATATCCTGAAGTAACCGCGGGTTTCATCAAAGTAAATGTCGCCACCTTTCAAGTTCTGCACGGGGGAAACAAACAGGTAGGCGGGATAGTGCTGTTTTAGATACTCGTCGATCATGCGGATATTCTCCGCGACCTCGAAGGGCTTCTTAAAGACCTGGTTATTAATCCGCTGCACGATGAAATCCTTCTCTTTCCAGCTGACCTTCCAGGTACTATTGATCAACCCGCTTGTCAGTGACTGCACCTGGCTTTCCTGTGGATCGATCCCGTAGATTCTTAAAATATCATCTATCATTTACACTTAATAAACCGGCTATGAATCTAAGATAAAAAGATACACGATAAGCGGAATCGAGTCTATTTGGGACATTATTTTTTTTTGAAAATACCGGGTGTGCTGTTCCTGTGCTGGTGCTTTAAGGAATTTCAACACCAGGAAAGAACCTTTGCGGCCGCGGCCCCGCCTCTGGAGGCCGGCGACCGCAATGAATCCCGGCGCAAGGCTGTGTCTTCAGCTGCCTTTTGTCAGATAGGCAAAAAGATCGCATATCTGCTGATCGGAAAGGTTATTGAGCAGTCGCTCCGGCATCATCGAAGGCTGAGCGCGCATTTCCCGGATTTCGCTCTCCGGCAACGTGATGACGTCGCCTGACAAGAGCTTGAGGCTGAGCGATTCTCCGCTCTTTCCTTCGATGATTCCGGAAAGTGTGCGGCCGTCGACCGTTGTGATGCCATACGTCGCATAGCCTTCCCGTATGTAGGCGCCGGGATCGACAATGTTCGACAGCAGGTCGCTGACGTTTCTCCGGTCATATCCTGAAAGGTCGGGACCCAGTGTTCCGCCCCGGTCGAAGAGGCGGTGGCACGATCCGCACGTATTCATGAAGACCGATTTGCCCGCATCGGGGTTTCCTGCTGCTCCGTTGAGAGCTTGTGAGGCGCGGGCGAACAGCCGTGCCTTCTCTTCCCCGGAAGCTGTGCGCGCGGCGGGCCACAGGCGCGCAGCGATTGCGGAAACGTCCGGATCATTCAGCGCGGTGAGTTGCATGACGATCTGGTCCGGAACATCCTCTTTGTTGATCGAATGCGCGATAAAATCTTCTCCCGGTTGCCTTTTGCGGTCGATGGCATTGAGCAGGTCCATGGCCCACAAGGGCCGGCTGGCAAAAAGGGAGAGCGCGGCGAGCCTCACGCCCGGGTCTGCCCGCAATTTATCCGGATAGGCCTTTACTACGCGTTGCCCGATTTCCCGTTGATCATAGCGCTGCAATGCCTGGAGGGCATCCTGCCGTAGCGCCGCTGAAGACTGGTTGCTCTCGACGATTGCGAGTAATTGCGGAACACAGGCGGGCTCGCTGATCTCGCCGAACAGGCGGATATACGTCAACCGCTCCGACAGCGGCGCGTTAGCATCACCCACGATCTTCACGGCCTGCGATGTTGCCTTGCTGTTGCCCTGACGAATGGCGAGGGCGAGGGTCTGTTGGGTTAACTTGCTTTGGTAGGGTTTCAAGGCATTTACGAGAACGGGGGGCAAGCTCACCAGGTCTCGCCCTCTTAGTC
>DASVOT010000641.1:0-2671 GCA_036383235.1 Chryseosolibacter sp. | reverse complement strand
AATCGGCACCCTGGTGATGATATCCGTTCAGATCCTGCAGCAGCCGGGGATATTTGATCGGTATGCGCATGACCCGGCCCTGGGGGGCATAAAAGCCGGGGGTAGTCACCGTGTTTCCAACGATCATATCGCCGCCATATTTTTTCAGCATCGTTTCCGAACCTCTTACCACATAGGGGGTCACAGGCAGGCCGACCTTTTTACCAATATCGGCGCCGATGGCCCGTTCCACATCATCCTGGGGCAGATCGTAAAAAGTCATCAGGTTATCGAACCCTACGGCGTAATCTGACAGCAGGTGGCTTCCGTTCGGGATGTCTTCCTGCAAGGCGCCGGACGTGCCGATGCGAAGGATATTCAATTTTTTACGCCGTGCTTTTGGTTCACGCGTTTTGAGATCGATATTGACAAGGGCGTCGATCTCCGTGAAAAATATTTCAATGTTGTCGGTGCCGATTCCGGTGCTGATGACAGTAATTCTTTTCCCCTTGTAAGTTCCGACCTGTGTGATGAACTCCCGCCGGTTCATCTCAAATTCTATGGAGTCGAAGAACTTGCTGATCATGTTTACCCTGCCGGGGTCGCCCACGGTGAGGATCGTATCAGACAAATGTTGAGGAAGTAAGCTCAGGTGGTAGACGCTTCCGTCGTTGTTCAAAATGAGGTCTCCTTCCCCGATCGTGGCCATCAGCTCATGCGTTAACTTTCGTGGCCGGGTTTCCGAAAACCGTCTCGCCCGCCTTCACCGGTGCGATCACCACCGATCCCGCCCCCACGCGCGCGCCCCTGCCGATGGTAACACCCGACACGATAACCGCTCCCGATCCGATAAAGGCCTCATCCTCGATCACGGCCCCTGAATTGATCGTGCTCGAGGCGCCGATCTGGACGAAGTCGCCGACCTTCGCTTCAGCGCCCACGACCACATTGGCGCTGATGATACAGTGATTGCCGATGGCCGCGCCGGCGCCTGCCTGCGAGCCGGCATCCAGAAAATTGCCGTGGCCGATGGTGGCGGAAGATGCAAGCGTTGCCGAAGGATGGACCGCGTTCACCGGCTGCATTTTTCTCCTCTCATTGAGCATCTTCACCAGGTTCCTGCGCAGCTTGTTGTCATCGTTGGCGATAAAGGCTTCGCATTTCTTGCCGATGAGCTTCAGAAATCCATCATCATCTGTGCTCCCCATCACGGTGACATTGTCTACTTCGGTGTTGTGGAGACTTTTGTTGTCGTCGAGGAAGCAATAAACCACGTTGCCGTTCCTTTCAAAGATCTCCTTCGACGCCCGCCCGAGATAGTTTGCCCCTAAAATGATTACCGGATTTTCCATTACAAAATTTGATTACAGAAGTAAAGGTAGATTCCCGCTCAATGACTAACAAGCCCCTGAAATGATCTTTGCACAGATCGGAAAAACGGATTGTCGCAAAGGAGAAGGAATACAAAAAACGAATAATAGCCGGACCGGTAACGCGACAGCGTTCCAAAATTCGGCGCTGAGAAGGTCAGCAAGATGCACAGCGCGATCACGTAAACGGCAGCGGCGAGGATCAGAAGCCGGTGGGGCGAGGATCCGTATTTCTTTATACGCCATACAGCGCCCCCAAAAAGGACAAGCACGGCCGTATTTTCAATACTCGCGAGGATGGAGACCGGTTCCGATGCCTCGGCCAGAAGGGGCCTGAACAATCCTGAAAATAATGCCCACGGAGCGTTTGCCGCCAGGCTCAGGGCCGTGGGCTGAAGGTTGTGAAAGTGCACGACGCCGCCCGGGTCGGAGAGCGCATTGTATGCCGCGTTGTTCGCCAGTATCACACTGAAGAGGCGATGCGGATAAAAATTCGGGTGCAGGAACATGACGCTGGCGAGGGGCACGGCCAGCAGGACGATCCAGATACTCGCTTCCACCGTTGCAGAGGAAATGCGACGGGAAACGAGGAACCTGTACGCCAGCGTGGCGACAACGACGGGAATAAAGACGGCCGCGTAGTAGTACTTGAGATTCCAAAAGATCCAAAGGGCCGCCACCGCGAGAAGCGGGTCGGCGAACCGGAGCCTTTCCCGGAACCAGACCTTGAGAAAGATGGCGGCGAGATAATAAAGCGCTCCGACGGCGAGGCTTTCCTTGAGCAACCCGGAGGTCCAGAATACAACGGAAGGAAAAAAAAGAAAAGCAAGAACAGCAGGAAGCGTTGCGGCGGGGATGTGGCGTTGTATCGTCTTCACCAGGCACCAGGCGCCGGAGAACGAGATGGCGGCGTAATATGCGCTGATGATCCAGTAATTATTCGCGGTGAGAATATTGAACACGCTGGTAATTTTTACGAGGAAGAGGGCGCGGGGTTGGTTAAAGTTCAGGTGAAGCGAATCCGGGATCTTGTCGGAGAGCAACACATCGCACCACGCGGAAAAGTCACTCAGCGCGAGGCCGGCGAGTTTCGAGCCGTCGTCGAAGTAGGCGAACGTGTCGGCGGTGTGGTAATAGAACGTGTACAAAAGGCCGACGCATACAGCCGAGAAGACTTTGAATCCGAAGGCCGGCCAGAAAAAAATCCGCAGACCGGTTTCTGCTTTCCGGTAACGCCAGGCAAGGAAGAGGAGAAGGGCGGCGTGAAACGCAGGCAGGAGAATCGTCATGGATTGGCGGGTTGAAGTAAGGCGAATCCGATG
>DASVOT010000640.1:0-3866 GCA_036383235.1 Chryseosolibacter sp. | reverse complement strand
GTCTGGTGTCCCCTCTTGCGACCGAAAGTGTATCACAGCTATCTTTTAGCGAAGCCGAAGACAGAGGAACCGTATGCGGGAAAGCCGCTCGTACGGGTCTGTGGGGGCGCGGTTAGGTAACGACCCGCGCTACCCGGAGATCTATGGATCTATGGATCTATGGATATATGGATCTATGGATCTATGGATCTATGGAGATACGGATATCAGCAGGCGGAGATTCGGCGGTGGCCGGGAAGGGTGTATTACCATTTTATCCATTCAAGGTCGTCTTTTGAAGGAAGTTTGGGAAACGGCGCGTGGGGTTCTGTCTGGTACCAGTATACAACAGAGGCGATATCCGACTTCTGCGGATAATATCTCCAGTCATGCCGCCAGCCCAGATCCTGGATCGTTACCTTCAGATCTTTGTCGAATCTAACGGGGTCCATGATGTGCCAGCGATACATCCCGAATGCCTGCTGGGAGAGGTAGAGGCCATTGGGCCGGATGACCTGGTGAAGTCCCGCGTATGCGGTTGAATATTCCTGGTACTGTCTTGTTTTCTGATTTTCAAAATTATACGAGCCGCCAAAATAATCCTCGGTGCCGGTTCCGTTGATGGTGGGGAACTCCGTATCGCCATCCATATAGAATTTTATTTCGCCTTCACCCCACCAGGCGTTGTTGTTGACGTTCCAGGCAATGAAAGTTCCTACGTACTGGCCTTTTCCTTTTATTCCGTCCACGAGCGTGTGGATGGAACCGTTTGTCGGGTTGGATCTCCGGAACTGTGCATGGAAGTACGCTTCGTCATTTCCCACTTCCGTCAGCGTGTAATCGACCTGGTAGTAGAGTCGCATTTGTTCCTTCGCCAGATTTTCCATCGTGATCCTGCATTTTTTGCGGAAAGGCATTTTCCAGTAACAGTTGAAGGCGCTGCCGGGGTTTACGGTAACGGCCAACGAATTCAGCGGGGCGAATTCATTGAAGGCCATGCAGAAAAAATCGCCGACAGGAACTTCGATGGAAGGCGTCGCCTCATCGTCCCAGTAAAAGCGAATAACAGAAAAACGCCAGTTACCGGTTGGTGTCATCCAGATATGCTGAATTGCGCCGGGCCCTTCGATCTCCGCAATGGTGATCGTTTCGCCGCCGCGAATTTCAATGTATGGATTCACTTTCCATCCTCGTCCAAGGTCGCGCGCTGCCCTCCACGCGTTTGCGGTATTTCTTTTCGCCGTATCCGCCTTCGGGTCGGCCATCCCGCCTTTGCCTTTCGCGCCGGTAAAATTCTCAGCCGATATAGACCTCGACCGCGCATCGGATAATCTCGAGAGGTTCGACATCGACATGTCAAGGCCATTAAATCTGTTGTTCTGGGCAAAAGCGGAAGCTGAGAAGGCCATTAAAATGGCAAACATCATTTGTTTCATCATATTGGTGAGTTAGAATGGATATGCGGATATAAGATATAACATTGCAGGGGCTGATGAGCAGGTGGCTGCACGACCGGACACTTGCCATCGCATTTTCACTTAAGATGTTAATGATGTTTGAAGAATTGGACGGCGCGCTCGTGTTTTTGTGCGGCGGCTTTGCTCTTGAAGGTTCCGAGATTTCTGCGCTTGCCGGTTTTAGGATTCTTCTTTCGCGAATACAAGCGGTATTCCCCTGATTTCAGTTTGCGTATCATAACGGTAACTGTGTGGCTTGTTCCGAAAGGTAAGAAATTATCCCCTGCGTGTGCAATGGCCGCCGCCCCTCTTTACTCATCGTAGGCTCAGAGATTCTGCTGCTTCACGCGGTTCAATGCCGAAGTCTTTCCCCTTACACCTTATACCCTTATACTCTATACCTTCTATTCGCCACCGTGCATGACCTCTTTCATATGTTTATCGACGGCGGAGAGAAAGTGCTTGAGGTCAAAGGGCTTGTCGATGAAATCGACTACGCCGAGCTCGCTGGCTTTGCGCTTAAGGTGGTGATAACAGGAGATCATGATAATGGGGATGTCCCTTGTTTCTTTTTTCAGCTTCAGATATTTGCAGATGGCGAAGCCGTCAACGACGGGGAGCGCTTTGTCGAGGACCAGGAGGTCGGGCCACTCGTTTCTTTCGAAGATGCTTTTTCCGTTGGCTATTGATTCAACCGCATATCCTGCGTCGCGCAAAACCATCTCAAGGATGAGGCGGATATCCGGATCATCTTCGGCTATCAGGATTTTTTTGTCATGGGGCATTTTTTTTCGATGTCGGTTTAACATTAACACCTCATCGCAGGGAAGACAAAATCGTGCGAGATGTGAAGCTACAAAAATTCCGGATGGAGCCAAGAATTCGCGGGAAGTAAATCTGAAACCCAGGTATTCGGTCTGCCGAATTTGCTCATTCACCGGATGCATCATCGTATAAGAGAAATAGAAGCCGATAACCCGTCCGATCTGTCGCTGGCGACCCCTTAAGGGCCCGGCAGCCGACAACAGAATTAACCCGTCAGAGTTTGACTACGAGCAGGCATACCTGCGAAAGGTGCACAAAGCGTAAGTATACTTAGCGTAAGGTTGCGGGCAGATTTCATCCGCGGACGGTTGTCCCACCCGGAACTGCACGCAGGCTAGTTCGGCTTGTTGTCGATTTTTGCACTGATGCGGCGTATTCGGGCATAGGGAGGCGGGAGCATACAGGCTTTAAACGGGAATCTACCAGTGGCGGCCCGAGCGTAATATTTGACCGCATTTAGGTGTTTTAGGGAAGCAAGGATGCGGTACTTTTAGAGACCCCCAACCCCCTATGAAAAAGAGCGAGATTGTCGTTGCTGTTTTCACGAAATCGCATCCTACCAAAACCGAGAAACAAGTCCTCCGGGACTTAACCGCCCTTCTGTCAGATCAATCCGTGGATATGGACCAATGGGACGTCACGGTACCCGACCCAATAGCCAAGTCCATGATCCGAAACATCGGATCCGCCCGGGGGGAACTGGTAATGGAATATGTTGTCCGCGACATCGACATCATTCTAAAAAGGATTTCAGTGTAGCCTCCGGTTGAACGGATTTATCGCAAACCGGCGTACACAGGCAAGTCTTTCAGGAAACGACAGCCCCTGAACGTTATCCGCGAAGCCATTCATTTTTGATTTTCTTGCCCCTCTCCGCCTCTGCGATAACAAGTTGCTCAGGTATTCAATAAATCTATTGAATAATTGAACCTAAGGCCGCCGGTTTCCGTTTCTGATCTCAAACAGGGAAAACATGCAGAAACGCGCATTCAAGGATAAAATCTACGGCGAGCTGGCCGCCATCACCCGCTCACTGGCTAACCCCCACCGTTTGGAGATCGTCGATCTGCTGGCTCAGGCGGATTTTTCAGTGGAACAAATTGCCGAACAAACCAACCTTTCCGTGGCAAACGCGTCGCAGCACTTGCAGGTCCTGAAAGCGGCGCAGCTGGTCGACGTCACACGACAGGGCACTTTTATTTATTACCGGCTGGCGAATGCAAATGTTTTCAAGGCATGGAGGGCCCTTCGCACGGTGGCGATGGAAAGAAATGCGACCATTGAAAAAGTGGCAAGGGATTTCAGGAAACCGGATTCCGCTCCGGAACCGGTGTCCATTGAAGGTCTGCGACGGAAGATGCAGTCGGGCAAAGTCACCGTTCTGGATGTTCGTCCCGAAGCCGAATACGAAAACGGTCATATCGCGGACGCGCTGTCGATCCCGATCGAACGCCTGTCCAGGAGGCTGAAGGAACTTCCAAAGCGAAAGGAAATCGTTGTCTACTGCCGTGGACCGTTCTGCGTTTTTGCCGATGAAGCAGTCGCGATCCTCTCAAAGGCGGGATATAAAGTAACAAGGCTGGAAGAAGGATTTCCGGACTGGGC
>DASVOT010000639.1:0-10615 GCA_036383235.1 Chryseosolibacter sp. | reverse complement strand
CGTAATGCGTGTATTCAGCGCCGGGTACGTCAAATGGAATGGCTTCAAGGTCTGCTGCCTTTTCATGGACATCCTTGAAGGGGACATAGATGAATTCTGCATCGGGATCAACAAACCTTCGTATCAGCCACGGGCATGCGATCCTGTCGATTTTCGGATGTTCTCTTGTAATCCATTTCATAGTCTAAGGCGGATTAAAATTCTATGAAAGTAGCCGCAAATGGGCAAACAAATAACTACTCGGCAAGCAATGGTTCCGGCGAACCTGCTTATATACCTTCAGGCCTCTAAAAGTATGGCCTAAACATGATAGAATGGAAGTCCCGGTGGCCGGAATACCTGTCGACGGGACTTTTTGTTTATCAATAGTTATAACGCATCGTCACACTATAGGTTAGCCGGCCTTCGGGTACCGCAGCATATCGCCCGCATTTCCAGCAGCCGGTAGCAACTGTTCGAAGTAGTCTTTGTCCAGAAGGTGACGCCTCCAAGCGAGTACTGTCAAACCATCTATTGCCCGGAAACCTGTCTGGGCATTGAGCAGGGCGTAACCATCTACATCCAGATCCTGTGAAGGGGAGGGACTTGAGGACAATTTTCAGCTGAGAAACTAAAATAAAAATTTTGACGTAACTAACTGATAAAGAGCAAAAAGTGCCTCAAGTGACTGAATCACAGGGTTTGAAATCTCGGCACTCAGGCACAACTTTCAAATCCTGATGTTCTTTGGACGTCAGGATCGTGTTTTTAATAGCACGCGATCGGCAGGCGGATCTCGAGGGGTTTGGGCGGATGGTTTTTGCGGGGACGAGTAATCCCTTCAGGCTCCTACATCATTACACTTGAGGCGTAAGCTTGGCCTCGGCCGCGTTTTTAATAAGTCTACTCCATTGAGCGCAGGAAAGTCTGTGCTAATAATCTCTTAATTCGTTGAGAGTACTGTGGGATGGCTCCTCTCTTGCTGGCGACGTATGCACCGACCTCATTGGCGATCCTACCCGACAATAAACAATCTTGCGTTTCGGAATAGACTTTCATAAAAACGGCACTAAAAGCATCCCCTGCACCAATTGCATCCTCGATTTTTACCGGTATTCCGGGGATATGTTGGAGTATCTTCCTGTGAAAAACGTAGCATCCGTTTTCGGCGGCCGTTATGATTATTGTCTGCAGGTTAGGATGGAGTTCGCTAAGCGTATTGCAGAACTGTTCATATGCTAACGCCCTGCCACACAACATCTCGGAGATGACGGAGGCTTCATCCGTGTTTAACTTCAAGACATTGCAGACACTTACTGAATTTCGGACGGTATTGATGTGATTGGCCGTTTTGCGCAAATTTACGTCGTAAAATATATACTTCACGACCAAGGTCTTCAAAATGGAATGCAGCGTGTTGAAGGATACGCTATTGCGCTGCGCTAAGGATCCGAAGTAAAATACGTCAAAATCGTACGCATTCACGTTGCGCGTTTTTTCATCGAACTCAATGAAATCATACGCCGCATTTTGCCTGATAACGTAGTCGGGCTGACCGTCCTTGAGTGTCACGTCGACCACTCCGGTGGGAAATTGATCATCCCATTGAATGAGCTGGGCATTGACCCCGGCCCGGATACACATCTGAAATGCCTTTAATCCAAGCCGGTCTGTTCCAAGCCGAGAGACAATATAGGCTTCGTTGCCACATTGTGTGCTATGTGCAGCAAAATTGAACGGAGCCCCGCCGAGGTGTTCCTCTCCATGAATGATATCCCAGAGGATTTCTCCAAACGCTAATAGTTTCATGCTGTGTCAAACGTTAGAGAGGAATTGGTTTGCCGATCAAAAAAGAGTATCGTCAGTTTTTGCTTGCCTGATCGGTATTCGGTTCATAAATACTTTTCATCTGGTAGGCTACGAGTGATCGTAGTTGACTGTCTTTTCCCTGTGATCGCAAGGAAACACCGATGCTGTCGTCCCGGCTTGGGTACACTCTCACTGCCAGCGCCTGTTTTCCATTCACAAATACTTCCACAACGCTTTTATCAATGAAGACTCTTAGTTTTAGAGGCTCATCTGGAGCCAGAAGAATCGGCGCCGTTTCAGGAGCGCGCGGATTCACGTCGGCATCCAGGGATGAGTAACTTGATTCGATGCTGATCAAACTACTGTAATGAGTATTGGACGTTGATAGTCCCTGGCGGGCTGCGTTGAATCCACGGTTCCTGAAAAACACAATTCGGGTGAATTCTTCCCGCTTGGGTGAGCGCAGGACGTTCAGCTCAAGAGCAGGAACATTTTCAGCGCCAATTTCGGCTATTAGTTCCATTGCGTTGCCTTTGATGTTTTTAAGGACCACTTCTTTGTTAGCCGGGAGTTTCAATGCTTTCACCTCCTGCCGGCCGTACCGGAGTGACTCGATGTCGCCGGCCGGCTCCTGGGCAATATCGTCTTCTCCGGAGAGGCTGAGTCGTCTGGGGAGGGTCATGATCTGATTCCACTCACCTGTTGGCTTTCCGGGATTCATGTTGAAGATAATGATCACACCTCCTTTGCCATCGGGAGTGGCTGATGGAGCATGCACCCCCGAAGGAACTGCCGCCCCGAAATTAAACTTGCCATGATTGGTCACTATGAACTTTTGCCTTTGCTTATCATAATCGCCCAGGAGATATTGGCCACCGCTCATGTGGCTGAAGAAGGGCAGAATATAGCGGTCGCCAATGGGCCAGAAGTATGGACATGCTCCGTCGTCGCCCACGAGTGTGAAGCGATCATCTTCGGTGAACTCGTGAACATACTCCCAACGTGCAAGGTCAAGTGATTTGAACAGAAAATTGGCCCGGACTTGTTTTCCACCGGGGCCTGTAGGTGTTCTTCCGGCTGAAAGGGAATAATAGACGCTATCGTCTTTCCAGATCGCCGGATCAAAAACCCGGTATGGGAGAGGAAATCCAGTGCTGCTGGTGGCGGGAATAACGGCCTTACCCGTCACTTTTTCCCAGTTCAACAGCAATGGATCATCCGAAACAGCCACCATGTTTCCAACTGTAGTGCCATGATACATGGCGATGACGCGGTGATCCTCGACAAGCGTTGCGCCTGAAAACACAGCGCGCTCAGGGCTGGGATAAATTGCATAAGGCAGATCGCGCCAATGTATCAGATCCTTGCTTATCGCGTGTCCCCAATGCTGGCGTTTATCTTCAGGTGGATAACCCTGGTAGAACATATGCCAGTTTCCCTGCCAAAAACATAAACCGTTTGGGTCGTTCAGAGTGCTTTCGGGACTTACGAAGTGGTAAATCGGACGATATTTGTCGGTCGACAATTTTTTTCTCGAGGCCGCGAATCTGAGTACCAGCGGATTGTTTCTCAATTGTTCTTCCTGTTCGGCTAAGGTTTCCGCAAAAGTGAATTTAGGAACCGGCGACAGATAGGGTGGTTCATTTGCCTGTGCGGGCGAGTGAAAATAGGCGAAACTGCCTGCCGCAATCCCCGCCAGGATCAACATAGGTTTTTTCATAAAGAGGTCGTTTAAGTTAACGTCATCAGGCATTAAATGTCTTTGTGGATTTTTCCATATTGTTAAAGTTTTTTATTTGCCACGTAGCCAGCGAGCATACGAAATTGACAATCAATCTCCCCTTTGTTTTTAATGCCGGTTTACAGTTTTGAAAATCACAGCGCCGTTCAGCGGGGGCTTACTTGTCCTTTGATGGTTCAGCGTCATATATTCCCTTCATCTGCCATGCTTCCAGAGATTTCAGCTCGGCATCTTGACCTTGAGACCGGATGGACACGCCTACACTGTCGTTCCGTCCAGGGTAAACGCGCATGGCCACACACTGTTTTCCGTTCACGAACACTTCCACGACGCTCTTGTCGAGAAAAATTCTCAATCTAAGGGGCTCACCCTCATCTAAAACGAATGGCGCGGTTTCAGGAGCACGAACTTGAACATCCGGAAGAATCGATGAATAAGACGGTTCGAGGGTTATCAGACTGCTGCGCAGGTAGCGACCGCGTGGTGCCGGCTCACCGCCGGAGACGAGGGTGATTAGATCAGCAGGCATGATCGCGGTTTCAGGGCCCGCCTTGTATTCCAACCCTTTGGAATAACCTTTTTCTTTATAGAAGATGATTCGGGTGTATTCTTCTTTGTCAGGGGAGCGCAGCACATTCAGCTCGACGAGCTGGGCTTTTTTTGGATCAATTTCGGCAAGGATCTCCATTGCATTGCCCTTGATGTTTTTCAGCAGAACTTCCTTATTGGCGGGAAGAATCATTGGCCCCGTTGTTTGATGACCAAATCGCAATGACTCAACGTCGCCTGCCGGCTCTTGCCGTATCTCATCTCTACCGACGAGTGTTAGTCTTCGGGGAAGGCTCATGATCTGGTTCCACTCGCCGGTTGGCTTTCCCGGATTCATGTTGAAGATAATGATCACTCCTCCTTTGCCGTCAGGAGTTGCAGACGGAGCGTGTACGCCGGCGGGAGTCGATGCTCCAAAATTAAATTTGCCGTGATTGCCAACAATAAATTTGTCCTGTTGCTTGTCATAGTCTCCTAAAAGATATTGCCCCCCGCTCATGTGACTAAAGAAAGGAAGAATGTACCGATCGCCGATGGGCCAGAAGTAAGGACAGGCGTAATCATCGCCGATTAACGTGAAGCGGTCAAACTCAACAAACTCATGAAGATATTCCCACCTTGCGAGATCCTTGGACCTGAAGAGGGAAGTCGTACCGAAGTGTTTGCCATCAGGACCTTTGGGTGCACGTCCCGCCGAAAGGGAATAATACACACCGTCCTTTTTCCAGATGCAGGGATCAAAAACACTGTAACGAAGCGGGAATCCGGTTGTACTTTTTGCAGGGATCACGGCATTACCACTGATTTTGTCCCAATTCAAGAGCAGTGGATCGTCGGATACCGCAACCATGTTGCCTACGGCGGTTCCTTGGTAAATTGCAATTACCTTGTCTTCTTCGACAAGGGTGGACCCTGAGAAGACTGCCCTTTCGGGGCTTGGATAAATCGCATATGGAAGGTCTTTCCAATGGATGAGGTCCGTGCTGATGGCGTGGCCCCAGTGTTGCCGCTTGTCTTCCGGGGGATACGCCTGGTAAAACATATGCCAATTCCCCTTCCAGAAACACAATCCATTGGGATCATTCAAACCACTTTCCGGGCTAACGAAATGATAAATGGGCCGATATTTGTCGGACGATAATTTTTTCCGTGAAGCAGCGAACCTTACCATCAGCGCATTCGTCTTCAATTGTTCCTGCTGCGCCTCAAGGGTCTCTGCAAACGTGAACTTGGGAACAGGAGAGACATATGGAGGCTCATTCGCCTGTGCGAAAATTTGAAAACCTCCGATGAGGGGGCTTAAAAAAGCAATCGCGGTTAAAATTATCCTTTCAGATTTCATAACTATTTCGTTAGGGTTGGTTTTTCAGTTGCGGATGATTCCAAATGGAATTCAAGTGATGAACCTGCAGTTTTCTTAAGATTGATTTAGAATCGCCAACGCCCTTTGCAAAAGCTTCCACGATGCTGGTTTTTTGTCCGTTGAATGGAGCGGAGAAATATAACTCACCATCGTTGACAAAGATTTCTATGATGCTTTTGTCAACGATGACCTCCATTTTGAACAGCTCCATCCCCTGTCTGGCATATGATGTGGTAGTGATGGGAGGGTTTTCCCGGTTGCCGAAAACGGCCGCAGCGCCAGCAGGTGTTGCATTATGTTTGTTATTTAACTCAGTTGTAAATTGGCCCAAAAGATCGTTATAGGCAAGCTCATAACCCAGTACGTTAAGTCCAAACATTGCGTCGCCTTTTTCAAATTCTGCAATTACATGGATCGCATCCCCCTGAACATTGACCTGCACGGGAGAACCTGTTTTAATTATCTTGTTTTCAACTAACTGGCTACTGCTGTGCAATTGGCTGATCTCCTTTACAGGTGTGGGGCAGAGTCTGAATCCATAGGTCGTTTTCTTTAGACTCAGTTCGGTTGGGAAAAGCATCGCCTGATTGAAGGGCATTCCAGGCGTGGTGTTTCGGCCCCAACCTATCTGAATTCTTCGGTTATCGGGCGCATTATTATAAGTCTGTGAGGCATAAAAGAAATATCCACCGGCATAATCATATTGTGTCAGGGGCTGGTCAATTGAAAATTTCTTTCCGTCGAAATCACCCACCATGTATCGACCGGTGGCGTCATACATGATCCACTTGGAAACACCTGCCTGACCTTCGACCGGTAATTCAAAAAGCTCGGGGCATTCGAAGAACCCCTGGACACCCGATTGAAGCGTCCAGGTCTTCAGGTCCGGCGAGGTATAGATCACATGTTGATTGATTATTGCTTCCTGGTCGAGGGATAATTTTCGCTTGTGGCCATTGTCGTACACGATCATTACCCAATGATTTCCTTTATCATACCAAAAGACTTTTGGATCGCGTCCGCTGTGCTTCACGACGGGATTACCCGCATAATCTTCAAATGTTCTCCCGTTGTCATAACTGAGCTGTATGCTTTCGCCGCGTCCCGTGCTTGTATAGAATGCGATTAAGGGATTGACGCCATTTTTTCGAAATCCGGATGTATTTTCAGGGTCTGTTACCGCCGAACCTGAGAAGGCTGCGTCATTATTGTTGACGGGGAAGATTGCCTCCTTCAATTCTCTCCAATGTATCAAATCGTTGCTCACCGCGTGTCCCCAGTGCATGTTGCCCCAATCCCAGCCATACGGATTGTGCTGGAAGAAGAGGTGATATTCTCCATTATAATAAATCAGGCCGTTCGGATCATTTGTCCAACCTCTCCTCGGAGAGAAATGGACTTGGGGTCTCAACTTCTCTTTGTATACCGTGTCCTGCCCGACAAAACGGTCGTCTGCAAAAATCAGATTAAACCCATCCGCAGGCAGAGTCGATTGGTTTTGATTCGAAACCTGCGTAAAACCGGGGCGGTTTGGCACAAACTTTTCAACTTCGAGCGTTAGCGTTTTACCCTGGTGATCGGTGACATCAAAAAACACCCAAAAGTCGGGGTTTTTATCGGCAAGTTTGATCGTAAATTCATCGAGTATCTTGTTGTCTACCTTAATGCGCGACCGCACCAGTGGATTGGAATTTTTTACGGGCAGATTCAAATAGGTTTGTCCTTTTTTTATGGTGATCTGCCGGTGGAGCATTTGTGCCTCGGACATCGAACAGACGACGATGGAGATAAGAGAACAATAAATGAGTTTCATTTCAGAAGAGTTAATTTTTTGAAAAGTCAATCTGATTTTGCTTGTATCGGGAAATTGCATACAACGCAATCTTCCAATTGTCCGGCGACCGGATTGTCAAACGAATCCGATCGCCGTAACAGATTCTGATTCCGGTTTCAGCCTTAGTATCCAGGATTCTGGATGTAAAGCCCTTTCGTGAAATTTATTTCTCGCTGTGGAATGGGATAATATTCATCTCTGCCTTTTGTAAAGTGTGCGGAAACAAGGAAGGCTCGCCTGGGTTTTTCCTTTTCGAGGTAGTCGTTCAGCACCTGTTCGGCAATTCCCCAGCGCACGAGATCGAAAAATCTGGGACTCTCCATGGCAAACTCAAGTCGCCGTTCCCATTGTAGTGCTTTTCTGGCATTGTCCTGCGTCCAGGAAATATTTCCGCCATCGACATACTCCGAGATCTTGTAATTAGACGGATCTGTGCCGTCAATTGTTTTCGTTCTGCCCGTGCTGTTTGCTGCTCTGGTTCTCAGCATATTAATGAGCGGCAGGGCCTCATCCTGACGGCCCAGCTCAATAAGGGCTTCAGCGCGCATGAGTAAAACGTCGGCGAATCGGATGATGTCAATGTTTTTGGATGATCCATAAAACGGGCCGATCTTTTTAAAGCAGGAACAATTCGCGGCCTGTTGTTCTTTCATGTTTCCAAACCCGCCATATAGGGCGGAAATCCTTTCCCAGCTATGTGAATACGGTATAAGAGGCTGATACTTAAAGGGGTGTCCGGCGATGCCGACTGTATGATCAATCCTCGGATCAACAGTCGCTCCGTTAGTAGTCAGGTCAGCATCTGTTAACGACACATCATTGAACGTATCAAACAGGGGAAGTCCGGCTGCGTCGGTCCGAAATGCATTGACCATGTTTTGCGATGGCAGATGAAACCAGCAACAACCGTATTGAGGTGCGAGGCTGTAATTCAAACTGGTGGACATGCTGATCCGACCGATCGAAGTACCATCATTGATCGAGTACTGGATTGCAAAAATTGACTCGGGCCCATTGTCGAAACCATGAAGAAAGTTTTCTGCAAAATCGGGCTGCAGACTGTACTTTCCGGAATTGATTACGTCCTCGGTCAGGCTTAGGACCTCGTTTAGCCGCGTTGCATTAATACCGGTCACATTGTGGTTATCATCCTGTTCGTAAGCTTGATAGAGCCGGACCTTGGCAAGATAGGCTTTAGCTGCAACCTGGTTCGCCCGTCCTTTCTCCGGTTGGTTTACCGGGAGGTTGTCGATCGCGAACTGAAAATCCTCTGCAATCTTATTGTATAATTCGTCGCTTGTTAAGGCCCGGTTGGAAACTTTCAAAATATCTTCACGCGAAAGGGTTTCGTCAATGTAGGGAATATGTTTCCACAGTAGCTTGGCGATGAAATGGGAGTGACCCCGGAGGAAGCGCATTTCGGCGAGCCTCGTGTTTCTTAACGGATACTCTGCCTCGGTGACGCCATTTAATCCCACCATCGCGAAGTTGGCTCTTGATATGGAACCATAAAGCCGGGTCCAGGTGTCCGGAAGATAGGACCCCACATCGGCTTGCGTCAGGTTGTATTGCTCAAATTGGTTGATGACGAACTGGTCTTGGACACTGCCTCCTCCTTTATAAGCATCGTCCGAGCGCACGCTTCCATACACCCACATGCTTGTGATCGGGCCATTCCAGAAATCATTTCCGATTGCAGCATACGCTGCCGTTGCTAGTTTATCAACATTTTCAGGTGCCAGGGCTGCCTGCTCGGTTAAGGTTCCCTTGGGTTCAAATTCAAGGAAATCCTCACAAGAGTTCAACAGCACAAGGCTTATTGCCAACAGTATGGTTACCAAATTAGCTTTCATAATTTTTTGCGGTTATCAGTTAAAGGTTACATTAAGTCCGAAAGTCACTGAGGTTGGAATCGGTATAAGCCCGAGATTGGCCAACTCAGGATCCTTGCTCTCGAATTCAGAGGATTTAAACCAAAACAAATTATCACCCATCACATAGAGCCTGAGTTGTTGGACTCGTATAGATTTCAGTGCCGCCGTCGGTAGCGTATAACCGAGCTGTACATTCCGCATTTTGAAATAGGAAGTATTGACGATAAAGAAATCAGAACTTCTTCCTTCATTGTTCCTGTCAACAAGAGACAGCATGGGCCTCTTCGAGGAGGTATTCTTTGGCGTCCAGGCCTCTAAGACACCAACACCGTTATTCGAAGCTACAGAAAGGCGGTTTTGAAGGGGATCGTATGGGTCAACACCAGATCTCCCGGCTATCCCAGATCCAAACAGGGATAGGTCGAAGTTTTTATAACCGAGATCAATCCTGATCCCATATTCAAACTCTGGTAAAACAGTTCCGAGCCAATCCTGATCCAGCGCGTTTATTTCTCCATCACCGTTGAGGTCCCTGTATCGTATTCTTCCGATTCCTTTGCCAACTTGATTTGCATGGGCATCCACCTCGGACTGATTCTGGAACAGGCCGTCAGTTTTGTATCCGAAAAGCGATAATTGGGAATGACCCAAAATCGTTTTCTCCACATTTCCAGGATACGCTGAGCGGACCTCTTCAGGGAGGGCAGTTATCTTATCATGAAACCGCGCGAGGTTGCCCGTAATGGTATACGTGAAATTCTCGGCATGGCTGCGGTATCCCAATACAAGCTCGAATCCTTTATTGCGCTTTGTGGCACCATTCACCCACTTGACTTTACCTTCTCCAACGGCAGATGCGATTGGCGGTTGAATCAATATGTCAGTAGTTTCCCTTGTGAAATAATCAAAAGAGCCGGATAATTTTCCATCGATGAAGCTGAAGTCAACGCCCAGGTTCACTTCTTCCGTTGTTTCCCATTTCAAACCAAGGTTTTCGGCCTGTACTGACACGAAACCTGAGGGAAGCGTTCCTGTGTCGTTCCCCGAAAGGTCGTAAGCTGTTCCTACATTCAACCACTGTCCGGGAAAACCTATTCCATTGTTGAAAAGGGTTCCATACCTGGGCTCATACAAACCAAATCTGGCGACATCACCGATGTCCTGATTACCGACCCGCCCAACGCCGGCTCGCAGCTTCAGGTCTGTGACCGTCTCAAAATTCGCCATAAACGGCTCATTGGCAATTCTCCATCCGACAGTAAAAGCGGGAAAGAAGCCGTATTTATTTTCCTCGCCAAAACGGGACGACCCGTCTCTTCGCAAGGTTACTGAAGCCAGATACCGATCAGCTAAGGTGTAGTTTATTTTACCGAATTGAGATAGCAGCCGGCTGCCAGTCGCTCTGCCGGAATTTGTGCTGCGGCCCGATCCTGCATTAAGGTAGAAAAAGTCTTCGTTCTGGCTCG
>DASVOT010000638.1:0-10977 GCA_036383235.1 Chryseosolibacter sp. | reverse complement strand
GATGGATCGGTTTGATCTTGCCGGTAAATCCCTGGATGGACATCCCCGTGAGCAGGGCCCGCTCGCGCCATCCGAAGTCTTTTTTACTGACATTCAAAAGCGAGAGCAGGCCCTTCATCTCCGAAGGATATCCTTTCCTGACAATCGCCGCCGACAGCGTCTCGAGAAAGATCGCACGGGCTGGATCCTGCGACTGCCAGTCGTGGGAAGCGAGGAGGTTCTTCATGAAATCGTATTCCCGGTCACCGATGCCGCTCAGGATGGCGTCACGCATTAGCGCCGAGGTGTCGTATCGGGTCGCGATGCCCGTCAGCAACTCAGTGGCTACCTGCTGACGGAGGACGCCGGCGGTGAACGCCATCTGGAGCACCTCTTCGATCGGCGCATTGCTCCATTCGGTCAGGAGGGTCTTTTCGAGTTCACCCCTGATCTGGGCGTTTGCGACGGCAAACGGTTCAAGCAACCGGAGCGCCACGCTTTTCACCAGCGGGCTGCTATCGTTCAAGGCTTTGAAAAGGAGGTCGGGGTCGCCGGCGCCTAATCCCTCCAGCGTCCACAACGCATGGAACTTGGCCAGCTCGCCAGGGCCGTTCAGGGCGAGGTCCTCCAGGGCCGGAACAACGCTTTTATCATTCCGCTCCACCAGTAATCGCTGCGCGACGTCGCGGTACCAGCCATCCGGGCTGGACAGATCGCCCACGAGGGCTTGAGAAGATTCCGTCGTGAGGTTGATCTTCTTCGGAGGCTCCCACCGTTCCGGAACGATCCTGTATATCCGCCCATAGTGGATGGGTTGCACCAGCTTCTGCGACAGGGTTTGCTCCCGGAGGTAGGGCGTGACGTAGGCTCCATGCTGGATCAGTCCGCGGTACATGTCCGCCACATACAGGGCGCCATCGGGGCCGGTGGCAAGGTGGACGGGGCGGAACCGCACGTCTTTCGACGCGAGGAATTCAGTGCCGGGGTGTGGATCGTGTGCTGTCAGAAGCAGGCCCTTTCTCTCGACGACGTTTCGTTTGATGAGATTGCCAGCTGGCTCGCATACGAACGCGTTGCCGTAAAACTCTTTCGGCAGAGCGGCGCCTCTGTAAACGAGGGGAGAGCAGGCCGCCGTAAATTCCTTCAGCCTCTTCCTTTCATCCAGGATACCGGGAATATATCCCCGGTTGACGGCGGGCGTAGGCCGGATGGGAAACACGCTTCTGTCGAGGGTCACGCCAACGTCAATCCCGGTAGTCGGAGTATGGTTTTTGTTTCTGGAAAGATAATTCGGGGGAACGAGGTCCGCGTGAAGCTGCGACCAGTTATAATTATAGAATAGCCTGCCTGCATCATCGTGACAGATGCCCCATTGTCCGCGAAACTCCGTGCTGTCGCGTTTGAAGATCCCGTTGACCCGCTTATACCTGAAACTGGATTTTGCATTGTAATACCAATTGTCCACCCCGCGCCAGAGGCCGTTGCCGGAGTGCTCCGGTAGCGTGCTTCCGGCATAGTCAGGGTCGATGAGCGTTTTGCTGTCGGCGCGAAGGTCGCCATCGACGTCTTTGGTCATCCACAGCGCTTCTTCGGCGACGACCAGCACACCATCGGACAGTACCGCAAGTGAGCGTGGCATCACCAGGCTGTCGAGGTACACGGTACCTTTGTCCATCACGCCGTCGCCATCGGTATCTTCGAGAACCGAAATGCGGCCGACGGGTTCACGCTCTCCGTGGCCGTCGATGTCGGGCATAAAGCTGCGCATTTCGACAACCCATAGCCTCCCGGTGGCATCGAAAGAAATGAAGATGGGATCCTGAACCATCGGTTCGGATGCAACGAGCTCAACCTTCAACCCCGGTTCCACCTGAAAGGACTCGAGGGCATCTTCCGGGCTCAGCGGCGCCGGCGTTGCGTCGGATGCGGAAGAGTCCGGGCCGGAGCATCCGGAGAAAAGCATCAGGGCGCATACACTTAAACAGGACCCTATTTTGATTCCGAAGAACGTCCCTTCAACCAACCTGCGCATCCAGCGCATCTGGTCTGTCAACTTCCCCTTGCGCATCCCCAATTATACTTTGTTCATGTCCGGGTGCAACCACGGTTTCCGATAGGGTCGCTGCAAAAGCTGATTGGCCTCGCGGTCTCCGACGATCTCGCGCTTCTGCGGATCGTACACGAGCGGCCTGCCGGTCTTCATGGAAAGATTAGCGATGATACAGCTGGCGGTGGAAATATGGCCTTCGCCGATATCGGCGACCGGCCTTCCGTTTTCAGCGATGGCTTTCAGGAAATCGAGCATATGCAATCTCGTAGCGGGAGCCGCGTTCAGTTCAATTCTGTCCTCGGTAAGGTCTTCGGGGTATTTCTCCTTTTCATAAACCACGTCGAGGTGGATCTTCTTTCCCTCTTCTCCGACAGGCGTGAAGTCACACTTCATGGTGCTCCCCCTTAAGGTTCCTTTTTCACCGTACAGGACAAATGCCCACGGATAATCGGGGTCCGCCGGCGTTCCCCAGGTGCGGTGCTGCCACACGCAATTGAGGTCGTCGTATTCGAAGACGGCGGCCTGAGTGTCCGAGATGTTGGATTTGCCCTCCTTCTGAACGTATATCCCACCCGTTGATGAGATCCGTTTCGGCCATCCGAGCTTGAGCATCCATCTCACCGTGTCGAACATATGAATGCACATGTCGCCGGTGATGCCGTTGCCGTACTCCATAAACGTGCGCCACCACCGTGTATGGGGAAGGCCGTCGTATGCGCGGAGGGGAGCCGGGCCGGTCCACATTTCCCAATCCAGAAAATCAGGGACCGGTTGGGGCGTAAGAGGCCCGTTGTGGCGCATGTGATAGTAACAGCACATTTCCACATGCGATACTTTTCCCAGCAGGCCGGCATCCACGATATTTTTTTTGGCGTCGATCAGGTGAGGGGTGCTTTTGCGCTGCGTGCCAACCTGCACGACGCGGTTATACTTGCGGGCTGCGGCCACCATCGCGTCTCCTTCGGCGACATCGACGCTGATGGGCTTCTGTACATAGACGTGGGCACCCGATTTCAGCGCCTCGATGGTCTGCAGCGCATGCCAGTGGTCGGGTGTCCCGATCAGGACGATGTCCAACTCGTTTTCCGCAAGCAGTTTGCGATAGTCACCGTATACCTTCGGCGTCTTTCCGGATTTCTGCCGCTGTTTTACCAGCGCCGCCGCCGCGTTCAGCATGTTTCTGTCTACGTCGCAGAGCGCCACGACTTCGACGGGCGCCACCTGGATCAGGCGGAACAGATCGCTTTTACCGTACCAGCCTGTGCCGATGAGAGCAACCCGCATCGGCTTTTGCGGGTTGATGATATCCAGTCCGTAGGCGCCAAACGTCGTCAACGCCAGCGATGCCGTGGCACCCTGGAGAAAACGCCTTCTGTTGATGTTGAACTCCTTCATTATTTTCGTGATCTCTTGATTTACCAGTGAAAGTCTGCACGTGCAAACGAACTAAATTAGGGGTAATTAAATTCTTTGGCAAGTGATCGGGCCGTTTCGCCGTTTCTTTTTGTTAAGCGGTGAAAGGTCGTCAGTTTCTCCCCGGGCGCATGTCCTGATCCGTTACACAAGCTGCATTCGCGAAGAAAGTTTCAAGGCTCACGCTTCAGGAATTTTGCCGCCACACTAGAACAGCGAGAGCTGATGCTGCGGATCCGGACGCTGATATGCTCTAGACAACAACGGACGCGCTGAGTTCCGGATGTGGTATACCTGCGTTTCCTTATCCCTCGAGGCGATCAGAATCTGCGTATTGCCGGCGATCCTCTGGAAGGCGTTCCTGACAATCTTCGGCGAATTATTGTCCCGCGACAAATGTGAGAGAAACAAATGGGTCATGAAAGGAGGTCTGTGCCTGACGAATAAATCAAGCGCCTGATCATTCGACATATGGCCGTGGTCTCCCCGGATCCTGTTCTTCAGGTATATCGGATACCTTCCATTGATCAGCATGCCCTCATCGTAATTTGCTTCCAGGAAGGCGGCATGGCACTCGCTGAAATGGCGGATGACGTGTTCGCACGGCGCGCCGATGTCGGTAAATATTCCCACCTTCACCGATCTTGATTCGACGACGAAACTAACCGGATCGCAGGCATCGTGAAGCTTCGGAAAAGCTGTGATGACAAGGCCCCCGATTGCGACGGGATCGTACGGCCTGAGGGTCGCGACCAAATGCTCATTGATTTCAAGACAGCCTTGCCTCAAGGTATCCGGAGTAATGTAGACAGGTAATTTGTGTTTCTTCGACAGACCGGGGATGCCATGGACATGGTCACCATGCTCATGGGAAACAAAAATGGCTTTTACCTTTTTTATCGACAGCCCGGCGCGTTTGAGACGCTTTTCCGTCTCGCGGCATGACAACCCGCCATCGACGAGAATGGCTTCCTCCTGAGTGCCAAGGTAATAACAATTGGCGTTGCTTCCCGAATTGAGCGAGCAGATAAACATCGACATAGATCCGCCGTCAAGGTAAAGTGTTTTTCCGGATTTTGGGGGTATCTGTTAAGACCGTTCACAACTTTCCGGTAACGACTTGACAGTCATTGTCAAAAAGACTGCGGGGTGGCTGGGCGCGGAGAGGACCGAAACCTGCGGCGCCACCCTCCTTTTTAGAGTGGAATGTGATGTGGCTGTAACGTTTGCGGCTGGCGGAAGTTAACATAAACTTAATATTGGGCTAATCTATATGCGGAAGCCCGGGTCTATCTTTGTACAACTGAAAAAAATCAATGTATGGTAAAGATATCAACACTCTCGTTTGCGCTGGTTTTCGGGCTGATATTGGCCGGCTGCGGATCCAAAAGCGATTCCGGGAAAGAGACGGGCAATCTTGAGGGAAGTATTAAAATAGATGGATCGAGCACTGTTTACCCCATTACGGAAGCTGTCGCGGAAGAATTTCGCACGCAGCAGCCAAACGTGAATGTAACCGTCGGTGTGTCAGGCACAGGTGGAGGATTCAACAAATTCGTGAGGGGAGAAACCGACATCAATGACGCTTCACGCCCCATAAAAGAGCAGGAGGCCGCCGATTGCAAGAAAAATAACATCGGGTTCGTAGAGTTAGAGATTGCCTTTGATGGCCTGGCGGTGCTGGTCAGCAAGGAAAACACCTGGCTGAAGGATATCACCGTCGAGGAGCTGAAGAAGATCTGGGAACCGGCGGCGCAGAACAAGATCACGCGGTGGAACCAGGTCAGGCCGGAATGGCCGGCGGAGGAGTTTCACCTGTACGGACCGGGCACCGCTTCCGGCACGTACGATTATTTCACAGAGGTGATTGTCGGCAAGAGCGGCTCAAGCCGGGGAGATTATACGGCAAGCGAAGACGATAACGTGCTGGTCCAGGGGATTGCCGGCGACAAGAATGGCCTGGGATTTTTCGGCCTCGCTTACTACGAGGAAAATATGGACAAACTGAATCTTGTCGGCGTGCACAACGGCGCACAGGTGGTCGTGCCCAACCTTGAGACGGTAAAGAATGGATCGTACAAACCCCTGTCACGCCCGGTCTTCATTTACGTGTCGGATGCCGCTGCGAAGAGGGAGGAGGTGGTCAAGTTCGTTCAGTTCTACCTTGACAACGCGGCCGCGCTCGTTCAGGACGTGGGATATATCCCGCTGACCGATGACCAATACAAACAGCAAGCGGATAAGTTCCGGGCGTTTCTTTCGCCAGCTCAGTAGGACGACCGCCAGGACAGTCAACGATCTTCAAAAGAGCATGGCCGCGCGGTTTTGAGTCGGATGAAAAGGACCGGAGAAATAATTATCGAAAAGATACTTGCCCTTTGTGGGCTGGTGACCGTTCTCACGACGGCGGGAATCATCTGGGTTCTTTTTTCGGAATCATGGGGATTTTTCAAGATCGTTCCCTTGCGCGATTTCCTGTTCGATACCGAGTGGACACCTTTGTTCAGCGAGAAACGGTACGGTATCCTTCCGCTCCTCGCCGGTACCTTCCTCACGACCGCGATCGCTGTGATCACCGCGGTGCCGCTGGGTATCACCATTGCCGTTTACCTCAGTGAATACGCGAATCGCGGTTTCCGCAACAGGATTAAACCGGTGTTGGAATTGCTGGCCGCCGTTCCTACAGTTGTGTATGGCTTTTTCGCGTTAACCGTGGTGACTCCATTCCTTCAAAGCATCATTCCGGGCGTTGGCAGCTTCAATGCCTTGTCGGCAGGGCTTGTTATGGGCGTGATGATCATTCCGGTCATTTCATCCCTGAGTGAAGACGCTTTGACCGCGGTGCCAAAATCGCTGCGCGAGGCGTCGTACGGGATGGGCGCAACGCGATTCCAGACCGCGTTCAAGGTTGTGGTTCCCGCTGCGGCATCGGGTATTATGGTGTCCGTGATACTGGGACTGGCCAGGGCCGTAGGGGAGACCATGGTGGTTGCCATTGCTGCCGGTCAGCAGCCGAACCTCACGTTCGATCCCCGTCAGGGAGTGGAGACGATTACCGCTTATATTGTCCAGGTCAGTCTTGGCGATGTGCCGCACCAGTCCCTTGAATATAAAACGATTTTTGCCGCAGGGATCACGTTGTTCTTTTTCACATTTTTGCTGAACAATGTGAGTTTTTGGCTCAAGAAAAAATACCAGGAAAGGTATGAGTAACATCCGCACCAACCGCCTTCTGGATTCGATGTTTAAATACGTAGGGATAGCCTGTACGTTACTTGCGATTGGGGTGCTGGCGATTTTCCTGGGGGATATTCTGATTCAGGGGATCCGGCGCATTGACTGGAGTTTCCTGACGAGCCTTCCTTCCAGGAGAGCGGAACGGGCCGGCATCCTCCCAGCGTGGACCGGCACCGCCTGGATCCTGGGGCTCACGGCCATTATTGCCATACCCCTTGGAATATCCGCGGGCAGTTATCTCCAGGAATACGGTACCAAAAACCGGCTGGCTTATATCATCGAGTTGAATATTGCCAATCTCGCTGGCGTGCCGTCGATCATATACGGGTTGTTGGGCCTGCAGGTGTTCGTGAGGTTGTTTGCCTTTGGAGGAAGCTTGCTCGCGGGCGCGTTCACGTTGTCGCTGCTGATCCTTCCTGTCATTATTGTGGCAACGCGCGAAGCCCTCAAGGCGGTGCCGAATTCGCTGCGGGAGGCGTCGTATGGCATGGGTGCAACCAAGTGGCAAACGACCTGGTTGCAGGTGCTGCCCGCCGCATCCGGTGGTATTCTTACCGGGATCATCCTGGCACTATCCAGGGCGATCGGAGAAACGGCTCCGCTCATTGTGATCGGTGCCCTGGCATACGTACCTTTCGTAGCCGACAGTCCGATGGATGAATTTACCGTTCTTCCCATCCAGATCTTTAACTGGGTCTCACGGCCGCAGGCGGCGTTCCTGGTCAACGCGGCGGCCGCCATCATTATCCTGCTGGGGATCACCTTTGTCATGAACGGGATCGCGATCTATCTGCGCAACAGGTGGCAAAAGAAAATCAGCTGGTGACCCCGACCTTGCATCATGAAAAAAGCAACCACGTAACGCACGACTGATGAAGCCCATTGAAGCGAAGAATGTTAACGTATTTTATGGCGAGAACCATGTATTGAAAGACATTTCGCTTACAATAAAAGAGAACACCGTTACCGCGTTTATCGGCCCGTCCGGCTGCGGAAAGTCGACTTTTCTGAGGACGCTGAACCGGATGAACGATTACATCGAAAGCTTCAGGAAGAAGGGGAAGGTATATATCAACGGCAAAGAGATCTACGATAAAGATGTGCGGGTGGAAGATCTCCGGCGCAAAGTGGGGATGGTGTTCCAGAAGCCGAACCCGTTTCCGAAAACCATCTATGAAAACGTTGCCTACGGTCTGAAGATCCACGGCATGAAGGATAAAGCGGAGATCGATGCGCGGGTGGAGAAATCCCTGAAGCAGGCGGTGTTATGGTCGGAAGTGAAAGACAAGCTCGACAAGCCCGCCCTTTCGCTATCGGGGGGCCAGCAGCAGAGACTGTGCATAGCCAGAACGTTGGCGGTGAAACCCACGATCATCCTGATGGACGAGCCCGCGTCGGCGCTCGATCCGCTTTCAACAGCAAAGATCGAGGAGCTGATCCACGAGCTGAAAGAGAAGTATACCATTGTGATCGTCACGCACAACATGCAGCAGGCGGCCCGCGTCAGCGACCGCACGGCGTTCTTTTACCTGGGCGAGCTGGTGGAGTACGACAAGACGTCTGTTATTTTCACACATCCGTCTAACAAGCAAACAGAGAACTACATCACGGGCCGATTCGGGTGATTCCGCAGAGGCCTTTTTAAAAAATTATCGTTATGGCAGCGATTGAACCGGAGTTACAAGTATTGAAGGAGAATTTGCAGGACATGCTTGCAATGGTGAAAAGCCAGATGGAGAACTGCATCCGCGCCATCGCGAAAAGAGACACTTCCATCGCCAGGCAGGTGCTCGACGAGGAAAAGAAGATCAACATCCAGGAGCTCGCCATCGACCGGGACTGCGAAAATATTCTCGCGCTCTTTACGCCTGTGGCCACCGACCTGCGGCTTGTGATCGCCAGCTTGCGCATCGCCAACGACCTCGAGCGGATCGCCGACAGCGCGAAGAGCCTCGCGAAGGTGCTGAGTGAAGATCCGGGCAAAAGGCATTACAAGTGGATGGACGATCTGAAGATCCCCGATATGCTGGAAGTTCTGGTATCCATGCTCCGGGATATGGGAAGCGCCCTGCGGGACGAGGACACGAAGCCGGCGCTGAAAGCTGTCAAGAAGGACGATACCCTCAACGACTACTACAAGAAGGCGATGAAGACCACAGCCGACCTGATTATAAAAAATCCCGACGACAGCAAGAGCATCCTCTCCCTTTTCCTGATGATCCGCAATCTGGAACGCTCGGGAGACCTCACCAAAAACATAGCGGAGGAGATCGTATTTCAGATTGAAGCCCGGGTGCTGAAGCACCAGAAGCTGAAAAAAAAGTGACCGGCGACCCGCATCAATAGAGGATAAAAATACCCGGTTGCGCGTTCGTGCTGAACCTGCTTTGCGGAATCCCTTTAATTTTCACGAAATGCGTGACGACGCTTGCGGAATTTTCTCTTTTGCAGGGAAAGTACTTGAGCTTCCTGTTGCTTTTCTCGTTTTTCAGCAACGCCTTCAATGTCATTTTGTCGCGCGCCCCGATCTCGCAATTCTTTTCGAGTTCCGGTTCTATTTTCGCTATCAGCTCGTTGACTTCCCTGATCGTCTTTTCGTTCTCCATAGGATGTGCTTTATCATGCAATTGGCGTGTGAAACATAGTGGAAAATGTTCAAAGTTTAAAGCTCCGCCCGCAAAGTTCATTTTCAGGCGGCAGGCTCGCGGGCATGAAGTTTATGCATTGAAGCTCAAACTAAAATGATTTTAGATTGATTATTCGCAGTCGTTGCTTTTAATTTGCGCCTCGAAACAAAAACGCCGCTTAGAAAATTACGCTCAGAAACCGATTGAAAGACACTGGTGAATACGCTGCCGTTTCCCCGTTGCAGGAAGAAAGCCCTGGCAGGATCAGGCGCACCCTTTACATAACGGCGCTGGCCCTGGTCAACGCGATTTTCGTAGGGTTCATCGCAAAGGGTTTATTGTACCTCATAAACTTTGTTACAAACTTGTCGTTCTACGGGCGACTGACCCTTCACGATGCGTCGCCGGCGTCGAATGATCTTGGTTACTGGGTCATCGCTGTGCCGGTGGCAGGCGGCGTGATCGTTGGCATCATGGCTCGTTTCGGGTCGAAGGGTATTCGCGGTCATGGAATCCCGGAAGCAATGGAGCAGGTGATAAAAAATGAAAGCCGGATCCATCCTGTCATCACCATCCTCAAACCGCTTTCATCCGCCATTGCAATCGGCACCGGCGGCCCGTTCGGCGCCGAGGGACCGATCATTTCAACGGGGGGAGCGCTGGGTTCTTTTTGCGGGCAAACCCTCCACATTACGGCGCAGGAACGCAAGGTGTTGCTTGCAGCAGGAGCGACGTCAGGTATGACGGCCATCTTCGGAACACCGTTCGCCGCCATTCTCCTCGCTATTGAATTACTGCTCTTCGAATTTTCCGCCCGCTCATTTATTCCCGTCATGGTGGCATGCGTGACAGGTGCATGCATGCATTTCCTGCTCTTCGGCGTCATGCCGACCTTTCCGATGCCGCAGATCACCACAGTCGATAGCCATGCCGTAATCGCCTGCGCGGTCCTCGGGCTCGTCATTGGAGTGGTATCGGTGCTGGTCACAAAATCCCTCTATGCGGTCGAAGACCTCTTTGACAAGTTGCCCGTTCACTGGATGTGGTGGCCGGCCATCGGAGGAGTAGTCGTAGGCGTGATCGGAACCTTCGCCCCCGACACGCTGGGAGTCGGATACGAAAATATTACCCATTCACTCAGCGGCAAAGCCACCATTGAGGTATTGGTGTCGCTATGTCTATGGAAATTTCTATCGTGGTCCATCGCACTCGGCAGCGGCACCTCCGGCGGAACACTTGCTCCCTTGCTGACCATCGGGAGCTCGCTGGGCTGTCTGCTTGGTATCTTCGCGCAGAATTATTTTCCCGAAGCGCACCTGAGCCTTTCCCTGGCGGCCCTCGTCGGGATGGCGGCGCTCTTTGCCGGAAGCGCCAGGGCCCTGCTCACCTCGATTGTCTTCGCGCTCGAGAGCACCATGCAGGAACGCACGCTGCTGCCACTGATCGCAGGGTGCGTTACCTCGTACATGGTATCTTTTATCTTCATGCGCGGCACCATCATGACGGAAAAGATCAAACGCAGAGGCGTGATCCTGCCCGAGAGTTTCGTGCCAGACCTGCTTGAAATAAAATCCTGCGCAGAGGCCGCCACTCCAATCGCAAACTCAGACGTTCGTTTGATCAACGGCTCGGTCAGGGTGCGAGAATTGCGCGACTGGTTTGCGGGTGAAG
>DASVOT010000637.1:0-2297 GCA_036383235.1 Chryseosolibacter sp. | reverse complement strand
AGGCGCCTTTGTCACAATCGTGGTCATGCCTCCTGTATGCCTCTGGGAGTTGCTCTCAGTGCTGAAAGGAAACTGGAGACGGGCATTCCGGCGATTCAGGAAAAGCGGCGCGCCGGCGCATCTTGAAGGCGAATACTTCTCTACTTATTATCATTCTCTCGGGAAGATCCGCGCCGCTTTTGGTCCCGCCTTCAGGCTCACCCAAGCGGAAGGGCTGGCCGCGCTGTCGCCGCCCCCTCACCGCGGAGATATTCCGCAGAGCCATGCACGCCTGTACAAGCTCATGAGAAAAATCGATGCGCGGGTTCGAAACAGGTTTCCTTTTAACCGTTGGGCCGACCATTTGATCGTGACACTCCGCTACGATCCGGAATGAGCATCGGTGCTACCGAACAGTCGCACAACCCATCTACCCCCGCTGCAATGAAACGCTTTCACTTCCTTGGTAGCAATCCCGACTTCACTTTCAGAAATAATATTTTTTATCAACAGGATTTTGCCCGCTTCCAGCAATTCGAGCGCGTTTATCTTTCCGTTCGCGAAAAAGAGCAGCGCCTTTACCCGGATGAAATCGTGAAGGCGCTGCCGGATTTCCATGCAGGTTCAGCTCTGGAAAAAGAATGGAGAATTCGCAAGGAGACCATGAAGCGTGTAATGAACTACCTGCGCGAAAAGGCCGACGGAATACCCGTCACGATCCTCGAGGTTGGCTGCGGAAACGGCTGGCTTTGCAGTCATCTTGCAGGCATTGAGAAAAGCCGTGTTCTTGGCCTGGATGTGAATGAGCGCGAACTGTTGCAGGCGGCCCGGGTTTTCCATCAACATGAGAACCTGCAGTTCGCCTGTGGGGATATTCTAACGTCCAGCCTTTCCGTTGAATTCGACTTCATCATACTGGCAGCCAGCATTCAATATTTTCGAAATCCACGGCTCCTGCTCGGGAAGTTGCTCTCCCTCCTGGCACCGGGTGGTGAAATCCACATCGTTGACAGTCCCTTTTATGACGATGAGCATGTTCAGGCAGCGGCCACGAGGTCGGAAACATATTTTGAAAAGACCGGAGATCCGTCGATGAAGGATCATTATTTCCATCACTCCTATTCCATACTGCGCACGTTCAACGCTGAAATGATGTATGACCCCGCCTCGTCGCTGAACAGATTGCGGCGCAAATTCAGGTCAGCATCCCCATTTCCCTGGATCAGGATCAGCGGACCGAAGGATAAGCTCAAAGGGCCGTGAGCCGGTAAATGTGTTTTATGCTTTCAGCCGTTTTCACCATGGTGTTTTCATTCGCCCACCGGCGCGCTCTCGACCGGATGGCATCAAGTCGCTGCGGGTCGGACAGCAATTCCAAAATTTTGCGGCTGAGGGTGTGGAAGTCGCCAACAGGTGCAGCGATACAACATTCCGGCAGATCATAGAGCAATCCAACGCTCGTTCCACACACGATCACCCCGCAGCTCATGGCCTCCTCAACGACAATGGGATGGCCTTCTGAAAGGGAAGTATGGATCAATACATCCGATCGGTGATAGATGCCCGGCAATTCCTCATGCGGGCGAAGCCCTTCAAATGTGATTTTGTCGAGGATGTGCAGCTGCTCAGCAAGAGACTTTATTTTGCTTTCCCAAACTCCCTCACCAATCAGCGTAAGATGGGATGGCAGCACCGCGCAGATCATCTGGAATGTTTTCAGCAATGTCACATGGTCCTTGACGGGATGAAAATTACCAACGTGAAGAAACCGGACAGGTTTGCCCAGCGGCTTGCTCACGAACGAAAACATTTCGGAGTCCACGCCGAGGGGAATATAGTTCACATTCCTCTCCCTGAATCCGAACTTCTTGAGGTTGTCGATCAAATAACGGGTAGGTGATATGAGCTCATCGACGCGGGCCAGGGACCAGAGCACGAGCTTTCTTTTCCACCATTTCTGCAACTGGCCATACCCAAGTCCGGGAAGGGAGATTGCATCGCCGCCCTGCAGGCTGATCACACTCCTGGACCTGTATACACTTGCAGCCAATACAGCAAAGAAACCGCAGGGGAAAGCCCAAAAGCCGTGAACTGCCTGAAACTTCCGTCTTTTCTGATACTTTCGGAATTGTCGCAGGAAGATGAACGTCTTCACGATGGGATTGGCCGAATAGGTTTCCACCAAATCAAATCCCTCTGCTCTGTAGCCCTTGTTGACCGTGTAAAGTTGAAAAACGGTGATGTCTGCATCGCGTGCCATCCGTTTGATTAATCCTTCAAGGACCGGAATACCGATGTTGTTTTTCCCGGTGCCGATT
>DASVOT010000636.1:0-23634 GCA_036383235.1 Chryseosolibacter sp. | reverse complement strand
CATGTTGAGATCGAGGAAGATGATGTCGGGCCGTTGAACATTTCCTTTCTTATACTCTTCCAGCAGTTCCAACGCTTGCTTGCCATTCAACGCGAAGTGTATTTCGTTGGCCAGCCCCAGGGAAGTGATGGTCTTTTCGCTTAAGAAATTAAAGATCTTGTCATCGTCAACCAGCATTATGTTCTTCTTTCTCATAGCCATCTTTTGCGATTAAAGTAAATGAAAATCACTCATTTAAAATACTGAAAATCCACGTTTATCCGAATAATTATCGATAGAAGGTCCCTGCGGCGGGGTCGGCGTCCGGCCCCTGCATTCCAAACCTCACCGGCCAGGGCTTCACAGATCCGTCCGCTGGCGCATTGAAAGCAAAAGCCCCGCAGTTAACGGGGCTTTTGTTTATGAGCGCGATTCATATTCTCTCAGCTGCCACAAGCCTCGCAGGCATCGGGATTGTCCAGCGAGCAGCTCATATCCGCCCGCTTCTGCTCGTAGTCGGCCGGCGGAATTTCATATTGAAGTGACTGCTGTGCCTCCTTCTCCATTGCGACGACCGGTTCAGCGACAATGTGCTTTACAGCGGCATGTTCAGCAGGCTCGGTCAAGGCTGATTTATCGAGCGTAAACTTGATGGCATCCGCTGCCGCAGTAGACCTGAGATAATACATGCCCGTCTTCAGCCCTTTTTTCCAGGCATAGAAATGCATGGACGTCAACTTGCCGAAATTCGCATCCGTCAGGTGGATGTTGAGGCTCTGCGACTGGCAGATATATGCGCCGCGGTCGGCCGACATATCAATGATTGTTTTCTGCGAGATCTCCCAGACAGTCTTATAGATGTCCTTCAGGTTTTGAGGAATCTCCGGAATTGACTGGACTGAACCGTTGGTATTGATCAGTTTCTGACGCATGGTCTCACTCCACAACCCGGCGCTGATCAGGTCTTTCATCAGGTGCTTGTTTGCTACGATGAAATCGCCGGATAGCGTTCTCCGTGTATAGATGTTCGAGGTATAAGGCTCGAAGCACTCGTTGTTGCCGAGGATCTGGGATGTGGAAGCGGTGGGCATCGGCGCGACTAGCAGGGAATTCCGCACTCCATGCTGCTTCACCTCCTGCTTGAGCTTTTCCCAGTTCCACCGGCCCGAAGTAGGCGTCACACCCCACATATCGAACTGGAAGATGCCTTTGGAAACCGGCGAGCCTTTGAAGGTCTCGTACGGACCGAATTTTTTCGCTTCCTCCATGGAGGCTTCCATGGCGGCAAAGTAGATGGTTTCAAAGATATCTTTGTTCAGGCCACGCGCTTCCTCGCTTTCGAAAGGCATTCTCAGCGTGATGAACGTGTCGGCCAGGCCCTGTACGCCCAGGCCAATCGGACGGTGGCGCATATTCGACCGGCGCGCTTCTTCGACCGGGTAATAGTTTACGTCGATGACTTTATTGAGATTGCGGGTAGCCACCTTGGTGATCTCATATAATTTCTGGTGGTCAAATTTCCCGTCGTCGGTCACAAACTTGGGAAGCGCAATGGACGCCAGGTTGCAGACGGCGACTTCATCCGGCGCGGAGTACTCCATGATCTCTGTGCAGAGGTTGCTGGACTTGATGGTACCGAGGTTCTTCTGGTTCGATTTGCGGTTTGCAGCATCCTTGTACAGCATATAAGGTGTTCCTGTTTCGATCTGAGACTCGAGGATCTCAAACCACAGGTCCTGGGCTTTTACCTGTCTGCGGAATTTATTTTCGCTCTCGTATTTCTGATAAAGGCGTTCAAAGTCCTCGCCCCAAACGTCGGCCAGGCCCGGTGCTTCATTGGGGCAAAAGAGAGACCACATTTCGTTGTTCTCGACCCGTTGCATGAACAGGTCGGGGATCCAGAGCGCGTAGAACAGGTCGCGGGCCCTCAGCTCGTCCTTTCCGTGATTTTTCTTCAGGTTGAGGAAATCAAAGATGTCCGCGTGCCACGGTTCCAGATAGACCGCGAAACTGCCTTTGCGTTTTCCACCGCCCTGGTCGACATAACGTGCGGTCATGTCGAAATTTCTGAGCATGGGTATAATCCCATTCGAAGTGCCGCCCGTGCCCTTGATGTAGGATCCTTTCGCCCGGATGTTGTGAATGCTGAGGCCGATACCTCCGGCCGACTGCGAGATTTTCGCGCATTGCTTCAAGGTGTCGTAGATACCGTCGATGCTGTCGTCCTTCATGGTCAGCAAGAAGCAGGAGGACAGCTGGGGTTTCGGTGTTCCGGCATTGAATAAAGTGGGCGTTGCATGGGTGAACCACTTTTCCGACATCAGGTGATAGGTCTCGATGGCAGCGGGAATGTCGCTGCCGTGTATCCCTACGGCTACACGCATCAGCATGTGCTGGGGCCGTTCGATGGTTTTGCCATCTATTTTCATCAGGTACGAACGCTCCAGCGTTTTGAACCCGAAGAAGTCATAGCTGAAATCGCGGTCATAGATAATCGCCTCATCCAGTTCCGCGGCATGCTCTTTAATGATCCTCCAGGTCTCTTTCGAGATCAGGGGCGCATTCTGCCCGTTTTTCGGATCCACGTGCTGATACAAGCGTTTCATGGTATTCGAAAAGGACTTGCTGGTAAGCTTATGCAGGTTCGAAACCGCAATGCGGGCTGCAAGCTTCGCAAAATCAGGATGTCGTGTGGTCATCGTCGCCGCAATTTCGGCTGCGAGATTGTCCAACTCCTGCGTGGATACGCCATCATAGAGGCCATTGATCACCTTCATGGCCACTTCTACCGGGTTCACGAACTTGGGGTCGAGGCCATAGCAAAGTTTTTCTATCCGTGCGGTGATTTTGTCAAACTTTACTGACTCTCGGTGTCCGTCGCGTTTTACTACAAGCATCTTTGGATAACGGTTGTTTTGTGAGATAAGTTTAAAAAGTGATTGAATGTATTAAAAATCTTCGTTCAATGAAAACTTTGGAGAAGATTCTTTTTCCGTACTGTTCATCACGCCCGCTTTCTGGTATTCGGCAACCCGTTTTTCAAAAAAGTTCGTCTTACCTCTCAACGAGATCATATCCATGAAATCAAATGGATTAGTAACATTATAAATTTTTGTGCCAATGAGCTCGTTCAGAAGGCGGTCGGCAACATATTCGATGTACTGGCGCATCTGGACGGCGTTCATGCCGATCAGGTTCACAGGCAGGGCATCGGTCACAAATTCCTTTTCGATCTCGACAGCGTCGCGGATGATCTCGATGACTCTCTCCTTGGGAAGCTTGTTCACCACGTGCTGCGTGTAAAGATGGCAGGCAAAATCGCAATGCAGGCCTTCATCCCTCGAGATGAGCTCGTTCGAGAAACTCAACCCCGGCATCAACCCGCGCTTTTTCAGCCAGAAAATGGAACAGAAGGACCCGGAGAAGAAAATTCCCTCTACGGCAGCAAAGGCAATAAGCCTCTCGGAAAAATCGCCCCGATCGATCCAGCGCAACGCCCAGTCCGCTTTCTTCTTGACGCAGTCCATCGTCTCAATGGCGTGGAAAAGCTTGTCTTTTTCCTTCGGATCTTTTACGTACGTGTCAATCAGCAACGAGTACGTCTCCGAATGGATGTTCTCAATGGCGATCTGAAAGCCGTAAAAGAACTTCGCCTCCGTGTATTGAACCTCGGAGACAAAATGCTCGGCGAGATTTTCATTCACGATGCCATCGCTTGCCGCAAAGAATGCCAGAACGTGTGTGATGAAATGACGCTCACCGTCATTCAGCGATTCCCAGTCGCGAAGGTCATGGCTGAGGTCGATCTCCTCCGCTGTCCAGAAACTCGCTTCAGCCTGCTTGTAAAATTTCCAGATGTCATGCTGGCGAATCGGAAACAGTACAAAACGGTCCTTGTTCTCTTTTAGGATCGGTTCTTCACTCTTGGATGCTTGGCTCATAGTCACGAAAGGTTTTAAGGTTAACCACAATATGTAAACAGACAAAAGCTTGGGGCCCTTATCTGATTCCTGATAAATTCTTTGCCTGGCTTGAAGAGGTGGATGAATCTCCACCCTGGTCAGCGTCAAGTGTACAAATGAAAAAAATGAATCCCGTAATTCAAAAAGTCCATTTCCACAGAATTTTCAACGATTGTGGATAACTTGTTGATATTTTGTGGAATTATAAGTTACTGGAAAATAGCCGCTTAAACGGCCCTTTCTTCAATCAAAGGTTCGCCCGACAGTCCCCCTTAGGCTGCAAAAAAAATATTTTTATGGGCCGCTTCCTTACCCGGTTCACAAAAAATAGAACCTCACTGTTATTTTGCCCGAAATATTTCTACCTTTGCAGTCCTATTTTTGAAAAAAGCTATGTACGCAATTATTGACATTGCCGGAAAACAGTTCAAGGTGGCCAAAGACCAGTATATCTATGCTCCCAAACTGGAGGGTGAAGCTGGCTCAGCCGTGAGTTTTGAGAACGTGCTCCTCGTTGACAACGCTGGCAGCATCGATATTGGCGCTCCAACCGTCAAGGGAGTCAAAGTCTCTGGAAAGATCCTGGAGCACGTAAAGGGCAACAAGGTGATTGTCTTTAAGAAGAAAAGAAGAAAAGGCTACCAGGTGAAGAATGGCCATCGCCAGCAATTCACGAAGGTGCAGATCGAACGTATCGGATAACCCCACTCTGAAAACAGGCCGCCAAAAACCTGTTCAGGAAAGCGGGAAACAACTATTAAAATAATTCCAAATGGCACATAAGAAAGGCGAAGGCAAAGTAAAGAACGGCCGCGAATCGGAAAGCAAACGACTGGGAATCAAAGTATTTGGTGGCCAAAAAGTAAACGCCGGCAATATCATTGTCCGGCAGCGGGGCACCAAACACCACCCGGGCCACAACGTGGGAATGGGCAAAGACCACACCCTCTTTGCGCTTACACACGGCGTCGTCATGTTCAAGAAAGGCCGCGAGAATAAATCTTTTGTATCCGTGCAGCCTGCTGCAGAAGCATAAGAGCTGTGCTGCGAATATTGAAGGGCCGGTTTCTTTGAAGCCGGCTTTTTTTGTGGCCTCTTCCCCGACTAATCCCCTACTTTCCAAGGCATGAAACTTCAAAACGATCTCCTCGTACGAGCGGCCCGAAAACTTCCCACCGAGAGGACGCCCGTGTGGCTCATGCGCCAGGCCGGAAGGGTGCTTCCCGAATACCGGAAGGTGAGGGAGCTCGCAAAAGATTTCAAGACCCTTGTCAAGACGCCCGAGCTCGCGGCGGAAGTCACCATACAGCCGGTGGATATTCTCGCCGTGGACGCTGCCATAATTTTTTCGGATATTCTTGTCGTACCGGAAGCCATGGGTCTGGATTACCAGATGGAGGAGAAAACCGGCCCCGTCTTTCCCAGGCGCATCTCGTCTACGAAGGATCTGCGCGGTCTTCACATCGCAGATGCCGGGGAGCTCGGTTATGTTCTCGACGCCATAAAACTGGCAAAACGCCAGCTCAACGGCCGGGCGCCTCTCATTGGCTTTGCCGGCGCTCCGTGGACGATTTTCTCCTACATGGTGGAGGGCAAAGGCAGCAAGACGTTCAGCGAGGCGAAAAAAGCGCTGTATACCCGGCCGGAATTCTCACACAGCCTGCTTGACATGATTGCGCATAGCACCATCAACTATCTCAAGGCACAGGTGAACGCCGGCGCCGATGTCATTCAGATCTTCGACTCCTGGGCCGGCATCCTGAGCCCGGATCAATACAATGAATTTGCCCTCCCTTATATTTCACGTATCTGCGACGCCGTTCGGGACGTGCCGAAAATCGTCTTCGCCAAAGGCGCTTACTTCGCCCGGGCAAGCATGAATGCCGTCAACTGTGAGGTCGTCGGGCTCGACTGGAACATGGAAATTGAGGAATCGCGCAAGCTCCTACCCGGCAAAGTATTGCAGGGCAACCTGGACCCTTGCGCACTGTACGGATCATTCGAGGATATCAGAAGAGAGACGAGAAAAATGCTGAAAGCTTTCGGACCGTCGAATCATATCGCCAACCTGGGCCATGGCCTCTACCCGGACACGGAGGTGGACAAAGTAAAGTGTTTCATCGACACGGTGAAGGAATACAGGCGGGCGATTGCCTGAGACCGGTTACTTCAATTCTCCAGCATCTTCAGCAACGTGGTGAGCCTTGCTTTCAGATTTCTCCTGTCGATGATGAAATCGAGGAAGCCGTGCTCCAGCACAAACTCTGCACTTTGAAATCCTTTCGGCAGGTCCTTGCCGATTGTCTCGCGGATCACCCGCGGGCCGGCAAAGCCGATCAGGGAATTCGGCTCCGCAATGTTGAAATCGCCGAGCATGGCACATGAAGCTGTTACCCCGCCCGTTGTAGGGTCCGTGAGCAGGGAGATATAGGGAATCCTGGCCTGGTCGAGCAAGGCTATTTTGGCGGCCGTCTTGGCCATCTGCATGAGCGACAAGCCCGCCTCCATCATCCGCGCGCCACCGGAGCGGGAGATCAGGAGAAAGGGTTTTTTCTTTTTAATACTGTGGTCAATCGCCCGCGCGATCTTTTCGCCCACCACCGACCCCATCGAGCCGCCGACAAATGCAAAATCCATACAGGCGATGGTGATGTCGATCCCGTTCATCTTTCCATACGCGGTGCGCACCGCGTCTTTCAAACCTGATTTTTCCTGCGATTCCTTGATCCGCTTAGGATAGGGCTTTGTGTCTTTGAACTTGAGCGGGTCCGCCGATTCCATTCCGGCATCAAGCTCGGTATACTTGTTGTTGTCGAACAGAACTTCGAAATATTCTTCCGATCCGATCCGGACATGAAAGTCCTCCTCCGGTACCACAAATGCATTCTTCTTCAGCTCGCGGGTATGAACGATCTTTCCGCTGGGCGACTTGAACCACAATCCATCAGGAACCTCGCGCTTCGCCTCCGTTGGAGTAAGAATGCCTTTATCACTGCGTTTGAACCAGGACATATTGGATTTTTAAAGTTACAGCTGGCCGGAAAATCCGGCTATATGCTTATGCCAGATCGATCGATTTGTCCAGGTACACATCCTGGATGGCGTTGAGTATCTCAACCCCTTCGTTCATCGGGCGCTGAAAAGCTTTTCTTCCGGAAATCAACCCCATCCCGCCAGCGCGTTTGTTGATCACCGCCGTGCGCACCGCATCTGCCAGATCATTGGCTCCCTTTGATTCCCCGCCGGAGCTGATAAGGCCGGCGCGGCCCATATAACAATTGATTACCTGATACCGGCAAAGGTCGATCGGGTGCTCGGAGCTGAGCTCCGTGTAAATTTTTTCGTCGAGCTTGCCGTAACTGCTTCCACCGGTGTTCAGCGCTTTATAACCACCGGTATTTTCCGCCAGCTTTTGCTTGATAATATCCGCCTGGATGGTCACACCGAGATGGTTCGCCTGACCGGTGAGATCCGCGGAAACGTGGTAATCTTTTTCTTTGGTCTTGAACGCATTGTTCCGGATGTAGCACCACAAGATGGTGCCCATGCCCAACTGATGTGCTCTCTCAAATGCTTTGGCGACTTCCTGGATTTGCCGCGTGGAATTATCGGAACCGAAATAAATGGTGGCGCCAACGGCTACAGCACCGAGGTTCCAGGCATCCTCGACCGAGCCGAACATGATCTGGTCGTGCTTGTTGGGATACGTGAGCAACTCATTGTGGTTGATCTTCACAATGAACGGGATCTTGTGCGCGTACTTTCTCGAGACGGCGGCCAACACACCGTAGGTCGTCGCCACAGCATTGCATCCACCCTCAATGGCAAGCTTCACAATGTTCTCCGGGTCGAAATAAAGCGGATTCTTCGCAAAAGATGCGCCGGCGCTGTGCTCAATGCCCTGATCGATGGGAAGTATGGATAAATATCCGGTGTTGGCAAGCCGGCCGTTCCCGAACAAACTCTGAAGACTCCTCAATACCTGGGTATTCCGGTTGCTCTGCGCGAAGATGTGATCTACGAAATCCGGGCCTGGCTTGTGAAGAAGTTCCTTTTTGACAGTCTTACTCTGATGCTTTAACAGCGAGTCGGCGTCCTTCCCCAGCAGTTCAACAATATTTTTAGCCATCGTTTATCTGATAAGTTGTTTTTTGGGAGGGGACAAAGTTATCAATTATTTGATTCTATGCTAACGGGCGACAGCCACCCCCTGCCGGCCGGTTCCGGGGTTCAAAGGGCTAAAAAAGTAAAAACCATCCTGGGTTTCAGAATGGTTCGTAAAAAGCCGGTAGCCTCTATATCTTCTCCTTGATACGCGCGGCCTTGCCATGTCTTCCCTGCATGTAATACAGCTTCGCTCTGCGCACGCGCCCTTGCTTTAACACCTCGATTTTGTCAATGAAAGGCGATACAAGGGGAAAAATCCGCTCAACGCCGATGCCGTTGGAAACCTTTCGGACCGTGAATGTTTCGCCATTCCCCTCGCCCCTCCGCTGGATAACGGTGCCCTGGAACTGCTGAACCCTTTCTTTGTTGCCTTCCTTGATTTTCACGTGCACATTGATCGTGTCGCCCGGCCTGAAATCCGGTAATGCCTTGCCATCCTTGGCAAACTCCTTCTCGACTACTTTAATTAAATCAGCCATAGATCCGATGGTTTTTGAAACGGACTGCAAATATAGGAAAGTGCCGGGAGTTGGCAATGGCCAATATGAAATTCAGTAAATTACTATTCTTCGTTCAACAGGCCCGGACGGCGATTGCGGGTGCGCTCAAGGGCCTTTTCGTGCCTCCAGTCCTCAATTTTTCTCTCGTGCCCGGAAAGCAACACGTCAGGGACCTTCCAGCCTTTATACTCCGCCGGGCGGGTATAAACGGGGGGTGCTATCAGGCCATCCTGGAAGGAATCGCTGAGGGCCGAAGTCTCATCCGACAACACACCCGGCAGAAGCCTGATCACGGAGTCGGCGATCACCGCGGCAGCGAGCTCGCCCCCTGACATCACGTAATCGCCGATGCTGAGCTCCCGTGTAACCAGGTGTTCCCTCACCCGTTCATCCACACCCTTGTAATGGCCGCATAAAAAAATGAGATTTTTCTTGAGGCTCAGCTGGTTCGCAATCGCCTGGGTAAATCGTTCTCCGTCGGGACTCATGTAGATGATGTCGTCGTAGCTGCGCCTGGATTTCAGCGCCAGGATACACCGGTCAATCGGTTCAATCATCATCACCATTCCCGCCCCGCCGCCATAAGCATAATCGTCCACCGATTTATGTTTGTCGGTGGAGTAATCGCGGAGATCGATGATGTTTACCTCCACCAATCCCCGGGCCTGCGCGCGCCTCAGGATCGAGTCGGAGAAGGGGCTTTCGATCAGCCTCGGCAGGCATGTGATGATATCGATATGCATATCCCTAAAATTAGAAGGATTTTTAAAAGCGCTGACTTGAGTCGGCGTGTGCCACTCGCACTCATATTTCCAGGAAGCCTGCCGGTAAGGTCACCGTTATTTTCTTCCTCGTTTTGTTGACGCTGCCAATAAAAGGGCTGTTGAGGGGAACCAGGACCTCCTTCCCGTGATAATTCACCGACAGGAGCTTGTTTGGACCTGCCTGCACCACTTCCGTTATCGTGCCGAGCGGCCCTTCCTTCGTGTCGGTGACCTCGAAGCCAATGATCTCATCGTCGTAGAATTCGCCGCGGCCCGACCTGGGACGCGATGCCTTGGGCAGCAGGATCGCCGACTTTGAAATACTCAGGGCTTCCTCACGTGTGCTGACACCCTCGAGCTTTAAAAAAGCCTTCTTTCCTTTCAACGAAATATCCTCGATGAAATAAGGCAGAAGCCTTTCGTTAACTTCGATGAAGACCGTCTGCACTTCGGAAAAATCTTCCGGAGCCTCCGGATCGAGCGAAATGGTCAGCTCCCCTTTCAACCCGTGGGGCTTCATGATAAAGCCGATCTTGTAACAGGCGTCGGTATTCATCGTTGCATGAGGAAAGCAAAAATGCCAATGCGGCAGGCATTGGCATTTTCATTAACTGTGTCAGAGTTTTTATTCAGCCTTTGCTTCTCCGGCGGCTTCCTCCGTGGCTTCTGCGCCTTCCGTGACTGCGGGCTGCGCTTCGGCAGCGGCCGCAGCTTCTGCTTTCTTGCGGATTGCCTCTGCTCGCGCTTCCCTGATCTTGCTCTCAGCTTCGCGGCGGGCTTTCGCTTTTGCCTCTTTGTCCTGGGCAAACCTGTCGGTAGTCGCCAGAATTTTCGATTCTTTCGATTTTAGCCAGTCAGCGAGCTTTCCATCTGCCTGCTCCTGGGTTAAAGCCCCCTTGATCACGCCGATCTGCAGGTGCTTTTTGAGCATGATGCCCCTGTAAGACAACATCGCCTTCACCGTATCGGATGGCTGTGCGCCCTGCATGAGCCAATGAAACGCGCGATCATTGTTCAATTCGATTTTCGCCGGCACGGTCAAAGGGTTGTAAGTGCCGATCTTCTCAATAAAGCGACCATCACGTGGTGCCCTGGCATCTGCAACAACAACATCATACATCGCCAGTTTTTTGCGGCCTCTCCGGGCCAATCTGATTTTTACCATTTGCTTGTAATTTTGTGGATCTCGTCCGTTTTTTTTTAAAGACCGCAAAGTTAATCCTTTTTTTCCGTCTGTCAACCCGGAAATGCCCCCATTTGGTGGGCGGAAGGGATTTGTTAAATATTTGTGTATGCGGTTATGCGGTTTTTGTAATATAAACCGCGTTTTCTACCTTTACTGGCTCACTTTTAAAACCATGGACAAGTATTCATATATATCCAACGCAGAGGTCGGTTATGTTGACCAGCTCTACCAAAATTACAAGAAGGATCCTTCATCGGTGGATCTGACCTGGCAGAAATTTTTTGAAGGTTACGATTTCTCCAGCCAACGGTACGGCGGCAACGGAGCCCATGCCCCTGTTGCCGAGGAATCGCTGTCGATAAAGGAAACTCAGGTTCGCAACCTGATCTTTTATTACCGCTCTTTTGGCCACCTTGCCTCGAAAACAAATCCGGTAAGAGAAAGAAGAAACCATAATGTCACTTTTGACCATAAATCCGTCGGCCTTACAGACGCCGACCTCGACACCGAATTTGACGTGGCTTCCGAGATCAGTATGGAACGCACGACCCTGCGGAAGATCATCGATAAACTGAGGTACCTCTATCTCGGACCCATCGGATGGGAATATAACTTCATCGGCAATGATGAGGTCCGGAAATGGTTTATCCAGAAGTGCGAGCAGGAATATTATGCCTATAATCCCTCCCGCGACGAGAAGAAAAGGATCCTGGCCAAGCTGAACGAAGCCGTGGTCTTCGAAAATTTCCTTCACACGAAATTCATCGGGCAAAAACGCTTTTCCATTGAGGGAGGCGAAAACACCATACCGGCGCTTCAGACGATCATCAACCGCGCTGCCGAGCTTGATGTGAAGGAGGTGGTTATCGGGATGGCACACCGCGGCCGGCTGAATGTGCTGTCCAACATTCTCGGCAAGACCTACGAGCAGATCTTCACGGAATTTGAAGGCAACGTGAACCCGGATCTCACCATGGGGGATGGTGATGTGAAGTATCACCTCGGGTATGCCAGCTTCATTACATCGCAGTCCGGAAAAAAGATCTACGTGAAGCTGACGCCGAACCCGTCGCACCTGGAAGCCGTGGATCCGCTGGTGATCGGGTATACCCGCGGTCAGATTGATGACGAGTACGCCGGCAAGCTGAATAACGCAATGGCCATTCTCATTCATGGCGATGCGGCCGTTGCCGGGCAGGGCGTCGTCTACGAAGTGGTTCAGATGTCGGGCCTCCAGGGGTACACTACCGGCGGCACCATCCATTTTGTCATTAACAACCAGGTGGGCTTCACCACCGATTATGACGATGCCCGGACCTCTATTTATTGCACCGATATCGCAAAGATTGTTGATGCCCCTGTTCTTCATGTCAACGGAGACGACGCAGAAGCTGTCAACTTTGCGGCTAACCTGGCGGTGGAGTTCCGGCAAAAATTCGCGAAAGATATTTTTATTGACCTGCTCTGTTACCGTCGCCACGGTCACAATGAAAACGACGAGCCGAAATTCACGCAGCCGAAGCTTTATAACCTCATCGCCAAGCACCCCAACCCGCGGGAAGTCTATGTCAAGAAACTGGTGGAGCGCGGCGATGTGGACGCCGATCTGGCCGACGAGATGGATAAACGCTTCCGGAAGCAACTGCAGGACAGGCTTAATGAAGTAAAACAAAAACCGCTTCCGTATAAGCCTCAAAAGATCGAAGCGGAATGGGAAAAATTACGCAGGGCTACACCCGAGGATTTCGACCGTTCGCCTGACTCGGGCATCTCGCAGCAGGTCCTGGAAAAAGTAGCCAAGGCATTGATCACGATTCCAGACGGCTTCAAGCCTATCAAGCAGATCGAAAAACTGCTCAAAGACAGGAAGGACGCTTTCTTCGAAACGAAAATGCTGACGTGGGCCGACGCGGAGCTGCTGGCGTACGGTTCGCTGCTTACCGAAGGAACTCCGGTGAGGATGTCGGGTCAGGATGTGAAACGCGGCACGTTCTCCCATCGCCACGCCTATTTCTTCGACGCCAATACAAACGCCGCTTACTGCGGACTTGATCATATAGATAAAGGACAGAAGAAGTTTCATATTTACAATTCCCTTCTCTCCGAGTTCGGTGTGCTCGGCTTTGAATACGGCTATGCCATGGCCACTCCCTATGCGCTGGTATTATGGGAGGCCCAGTTTGGAGATTTTGTCAACGGCGCACAGGTGATGATCGACCAGTTCATTTCAAGCGCCGAATCCAAATGGCAGCGGATGAACGGATTGGTGATGTTGTTGCCGCATGGATATGAAGGCCAGGGTCCTGAGCACTCAAGCTGCCGACCCGAAAGGTTTCTGCAATTGTCGGCCGAGTATAACATGATCGTGGCCAACCCAACGACTCCTTCCAACTTTTTCCATCTGCTGAGAAGGCAGGTATTATGGCCTTTCCGGAAACCTTGTATCGTCTTCTCCCCCAAATCCCTTTTAAGGCATCCGTCGGTCGTTTCTCCGATCAAAGAATTTACCGAAGGATCATTCAGAGAGGTAATCGATGATACACAGGTGAATGCAAAGGACGTGACCAGGCTTGTGCTGTGTTCCGGCAAGGTGTATTACGACCTGCTGGAGGCCCAATTGAAAAAGAAATCGAAAGACACGGCCCTGGTTCGTCTTGAGCAACTTCATCCTTTCCCTGACAAGCAGCTGAAGGCGATCATCAAAAAATACAAGGCTGCAAAAATAGTGTGGGTACAGGAGGAGCCGGCCAACATGGGATATTGGTCATACATTCAAAGGATGACGCCAAAGCAGGAAATCGAATTGGTAAGCCGGAAGGCAAGTGCTTCTCCTTCTACGGGGTATTCGAAAGTTCATAAGATAGAGCAGGAGAAAATCATCAACCAGACGTTCACGATCTAACTTTTATTTAAAATAAAAATCATGGGAATTCAGGTTAAAGTCCCCGCCGTAGGCGAATCGATTTCGGAAGTAACCATCGCCAACTGGCTGAAAAAAGACGGGGACCCGGTCAAGCTCGACGAGGTGCTCGCCGAACTCGAATCGGACAAGGCAACATTCGAGCTCACGGCGCAGAATGAAGGGACATTGAAGATTGTCAGAAAGGCCGGAGAGACTGTTCCCATAGGCGAAGTGATCTGCGAGATCGAACCGAACGGTGTGGCATCAACGCCGAAACCAGCAGCTCCCGTAAAGGAGGAAAAATCCAGGCCGGCGAACAATGCGGCGCCGGCAATGGCGCCCAAGGCAACAGGGGCCGTGAAAGAAATGAAGGTTCCGGCTGTCGGCGAATCGATAACGGAAGTAACGATTTCCACCTGGCTGAAGAAAGACGGCGACCTCGTGCGGCTGGATGAAGTGATTGCGGAGGTTGAATCCGACAAGGCGACCTTTGAATTGCCTGCCGAAGCGAATGGAATACTTCGGATTGTCGCAAAAGAAAAGGAGACGCTGCCGATCGGTGGGCTGATCTGCCGGATTGAAATAATGGAAGGGCTGCCTGATGGCGGCGCTGTGCCCGCGGCGGCCCCCGCTGCCGGGGCGACCGCTCAAAAAACGGAAGCGTCGTATGCGGCCGGGCATCCATCGCCTGCAGCCGCAAAGATTTTGGATGAAAAAAACATGAGCGCCGATCAGGTTCGGGGCACCGGGGTGGGAGGCAGGATCACAAAAGAGGACGCTCAGAAAGCGCAGACGGCACCGGCGAAGGCGCCCGCGGAGTCAAAGGAAAAAAGTTCGGTTCCTCCGGCTATTCCTGCGGCGGCCTCAGGAGGCGCGGTCCGGACAGAGCGCCGCGAGAAGATGACCTCCCTGAGGAGAACGATCGCGCGACGGCTTGTTACGGTGAAGAATGAAACCGCGATGCTCACCACTTTTAATGAAGTGGATATGAAGCCCGTGATGGATCTTCGCGCCAGGTACAAGGACAAGTTTAAGGAAAAGTATGGCGTCGGTCTTGGGTTTATGTCGTTCTTCACAAGAGCAGTATGCGCCGCGTTGCGTGAATTCCCCGCCGTGAACGCCTCCATTGACAATGACGAGGTGATCTACCATGATTACTGTGATATCTCTATAGCCGTTTCTACGCCGCGCGGGCTGGTGGTTCCGGTTATCCGCAATGCGGATAGACTGAGTTTTGACCAGATCGAAAGTGAGGTGGTCAGGCTTGCGACGCGCGGAAGAGATGGTAAGCTGTCGATCGAGGAGATGACCGGCGGAACGTTCTCCATCACCAACGGAGGCGTGTTCGGTTCGATGTTGTCAACGCCGATCCTCAATCCCCCGCAGAGCGCGATACTCGGGATGCACAACATCGTGGAAAGACCGGTTGTAAAGAACGGCGAGGTGGTCGTCAGGCCGATCATGTACCTGGCGTTGTCTTATGACCACCGGATTGTTGATGGCCGCGAATCGGTGAGCTTTCTGGTAAGGGTAAAAGAGATGCTGGAAGACCCGGGCAGGCTGATCCTGGGTATCTGACCGGGATTACGGAACGGAAAGACCTTTTCCAACTTTCTTTTATGCTTAACAATTAATATGCAATACAACGTAACAGTGATCGGCTCGGGCCCTGGAGGTTATGTGGCCGCCATCCGGTGTGCCCAGCTCGGCTTCAAAACAGCCATCATCGAAAAATACGATACCCTCGGAGGAACCTGTCTGAACGTGGGATGCATCCCGTCAAAGGCCTTGCTGGATTCCACCGAGCATTTTCACAATGCGAAAACGCATTTCGCCGAGCACGGCATCGATATTTCCGAGGCAAAGGTGAACATCGCTCAAATGATGAAGAGAAGGGCGGAGGTCGTAAAGGCCAACGTCGATGGTATTGCTTTTCTGATGAAGAAAAACAAGATCGACGTGCACACCGGCATCGGTTCTTTTGTCGACAAGAACACCATCCGGGTCGCCGGAAAAAATGGAAAGGATACGGTCATAACCACCGATCACGTCATCATTGCCACGGGGTCCAAACCCACAGCCCTCCCGTTCGCTCCTTTCGACAAGAAGCGGATTATCTCCAGCACGGAGGCGCTCGAGCTGAAGGAAATTCCCAAGCATCTTATTGTTATTGGTGGCGGTGTTATCGGAATGGAACTGGGTTCGGTTTACGCGCGCATCGGTGCCAAGGTCACAGTGGTCGAGTTCCTCGACAGCCTGATTCCTACAATGGACGGCACCATGGGCAAAGAGCTGCTGAAAGTGACGAAAAAGCTCGGCATGGACTTCTTCCTGGGGCACAAGGTAACCTCCGTCGAAAACAAAGGCAAGGAGGTCGTTGTCCAGGCCGAATCCAGGGATGGAAAGAAGATTGAATTAAAAGGAGACTACTGCCTGGTCAGCATCGGCAGACGTCCTTACACCGAAGGACTTAGTCTTGAAAAGGCGGGAATCGAAACCGAAAAAGGCCAGGTAAAGGTTGATGCGCACCTGCGGACCAACGTCGGAAATATTTACGCGATCGGGGATGTGGTGCGCGGCGCGATGCTCGCCCACAAAGCGGAAGAAGAGGGCGTTTATGTTGCAGAGACACTTGCCGGGCAGAAGCCGCACATACATTACCTCCTGATCCCGGGTGTTGTCTATACATGGCCCGAGGTCGCGAGTGTCGGCTATACGGAAGAGCAGCTGAAGAGTAGCGGAAGGGCGTATAAATCCGGCAGCTTTCCTTACAAAGCTCTGGGAAGGGCGCGCGCCAGTATGGACACCGATGGCCTCGTGAAAATTCTTGCTGACAAGCAAACGGATGAAATCCTCGGCGTTCACATCATCGGCGCGAGGGCAGCCGACATGATTGCCGCGGGTGTGACTGCAATGGAGTTCCGCGCCTCGGCCGAGGACGTCGCCAGGATGTCTCATGCTCATCCTACTTATATGGAAGCCGTGAAAGAGGCCTGCCTTGCTGCGACCGCAAACAGACCCCTTCACGTATAGATCCTGCCCCCCTTTTGCTTAGTCGCAATCACCCAAAATCTTACATGGGTAACGGAAGGGGCATGGCTTGCGCGAATCACTGCGCCTGTTCCCCTAATTTTGTACTATGGTTCAGAGCGACCTTGAGCCCCTTAACCCCGCGCCGAAAATCCTCCTGAGTACGATCAAAAGAAATGTGCTCGTTGGAAAGATCTGTCTCTTCTGCGTGCTGCTTGCGATCCTGCACATCATTCTGGACGCTTCACAGGGTCTTTATGAATCCGTTGCCGTCGATTTTGCCTTTGCGGTCATCATCAGCATCGCGTACGCACTTAACCGCAAAAAATATTACAGGACATCGAAGATCTTTGTCCTTTTTTTTCTGAACATCCTTTTCATATTTTTTGCGAGCGTGTTGCCGAAAGAGGTTGGCACCTACCTCTATTATTTTCCCCTGATCGTCGCCTCGTCCGCGCTCTTTGACACCAGTGAATGGGCTTTCCGATATTTTTTCCTGGGGCTTCCCGTCACCCTGCTGTGCGTGCTCATTTATTATGATTTCGATGTCCTCCCGTGGGTTCAGTTCGAGCCCCCGGCCAACGTAAATGCGTTCTTCGCGGTGAATGCTTTCTCCAGCGCGGCCATTACCTTGCTTTGCGTGAATTTCATGCTGACCATCAGCGCCTCTTCCGAGCAGGAGCTTAAAGAGCTGGCCGGTGAGGTCCATGCGAAAAACGTCCGCCTGGAGAAGACCAACGCGGAGCTGGACCGGTTCCTCTACAGCACTTCGCACGACCTCCGCTCGCCGCTTTCCTCCATCAAGGGACTTTTGAATATCGCGCGTCATGAAACCACGGACGACAAGATCGTACGGTACTTTAATATGATGATTGACCGGGTTGACAAGCTCGATTTCTTCATTAGAGACATTATCGATTACTCGAAGAATGCGCGCACGGAAATCCGGCAGGAACAGGTGGATTTCACTTCACTTCTGGCGGAAGTGACCGAAAATCTCAAATATCTCGAGGGCGCCGACTCCATTCATTTCGAAAATGATGTGAAGGTCGGCCATTCGGTCATCGCCGACAAGAGCCGGCTGAGCATCGTCCTGAACAACCTGATGGCGAACGCGATCAAATACCACGATCCACGGAAGGAAAAGCAGTGGATCGAAGTGCAGGTCACCAATTCGGGCAAGACACTGAAACTTTCCGTGTCGGATAACGGACTGGGTATTGACCCGGAACACCAGCAAAAGATTTTTGAGATGTTCTATCGCGGGACCATCCATTCAAAAGGATCGGGCTTGGGCCTCTACATCGTGAAAGAAACGATATCGAAACTGAAGGGCACCATTCAAGTGGAATCCACACCCGGACAAGGCTCCTCGTTCCTCATTACCCTTCCTGTTCTTTCCTGACCCTGAATTGCGTGTAAGCTCGTATACCAATTGCCATCACAAAGGGCACTAAATAGTAATTCAGCTTCTGCGGAAGGAGCGGCCAGGTCACCAGGAGCACTGCTGTGAGGATTGCGACGGCGAGAAAATATTTCCTGAGCCAGGTGCGATTCCTGAAAACGGCAAAGGCTGCGACAATGTGTGTCGGCCACGCCCACAGCATGTTAAAGTTCTTGGCGGCCGCCTGATGGCTCGTAGCCGTCCACAAAAGTAAAAGGGCAATACCGAGGATACCCAAAACACCAAAAAGGATACTATCGAAAGTATTTAAAAGTTTTTTCCTTTTCAGATCGCGGTAACTGAGAACCACCGAGATGACCAGGAACACGGAGAATGCGATCAGCGGATGCAAGGGATTAAACGGATGCTTCTCCGGCATCGATTCATAAATAACGCTTCTGCTTCTCACGAGCGGCTCCCAGGTGCCGTTGTGATTGATGGACGCATGGGCGAATCCCGATTCCACAAACTCGGGAAGGAACATGTATTCATAAGGAGTGGCTATCTTGTCAGTCGGCAGACCGAGCCCGATGTCAATGCCAAGATCACCCCAAGGCTGGTGCTTCAGATAGAGGTCGGTAAGTTCGCGAAATGAATAATGTGTATTAATGTAGCTACCATCGAACTTCACGGAGTCTTGAAAGACCTCCAGCATTACTTCGGGCAGCTTGGTAGCGCAGTTATCATAAAAGTAATCATACAGGTATTCCTTGTTCTCCGGCAGCGCGTTCCACTCGAGATAATCGTAGATCCTCTGCTTTTCTTCCTGCCGAAGGTTCAGCACCTGCTCGTGGATGTACCGGTTTTCATAGATGTACGCGTACTCGAAATTCTTATACTCGAACACACCCAGCTGGTACATGTTCTGTCCCCGCGCGAAATTCAGGTAGAAATTGGGCTTGTTGAAATCAAATACGCCGTAGTTATACACGTAATCGATCCCGTTGACGGGATCGTTGATCCGGAAGGCGCTGTGACCAAATGCTGCATAGAGCTGCTGTTGCCACGGACCGCAGGTAAGCACAGATACCTGAGCGCCGTCGGAGAGCCGCACCTGAGCATGGCCAACGGTACCGATGAGCAATAGCAGGAGGGTGATCTTTTTCATCATAAACCAAATCTTCGGAAAGATAAACAGGTTTATGGTTTTACGAACTATCTTGCAGTATGATTGGCGGACTGCGCGATGGCCTCAACATGATTTCGGGGATGACCTGGCGACGTTCACTGAATGCGGCGAACATCCTTCGATCGTATCACCGGTCAAGGATCCAAAGAACGGCACGCATCGCGGGAATGCCCATCAGTGTGTCCTTTGAACCCACTACTTCCTGCAACCTGAGGTGTCCGGAGTGCCCCAGCGGTCTCCGATCCTTCTCCAGGCCGACCGGTATGCTCGACCCTGCTCTCTTCCGGAGCGTGATCGACGAGCTTTCACCCACCTTGTCCTACCTGACATTTTATTTTCAGGGTGAGCCATACCTGCATCCGCACTTCCTTGAGATGGTGCGCTACGCTTCCGGTAAAGGAATCTACACCGCGACTTCCACCAATGGCCATTATCTCACGACGGAAGCGGCATGCCGCACAATACAGTCTGGACTCGATCGCCTGATCCTTTCGATCGATGGTACAACGCAGTCCTCTTATGAATCGTATCGCGTCGGAGGCTCTCTCAGCAAAGTGTTGGAAGGAACAAAAAATATTATTTCTGAACGCAAAAGACTGAAGTCGAAGACACCACACGTCATCTTTCAGTTTCTCGTGGTGGGTCCGAACGAGCACCAGATCCCGGACATAAAGAGACTGGCGGCAGAACTCGGCGTCGACCAGGTTGTCCTGAAGACCGCGCAGATCTATCAGTTCGAAAATGGATCTCCTCTCATTCCGCGACAGGACCGGTATTCAAGGTATCGCAAAAACTCCGACGGCTCTTACTCGGTAAAAAACAGTCTGGACGACCGCTGTTGGAGGATGTGGCACAGTTGCGTCATTACCTGGGACGGGAAAATAGTGCCGTGTTGCTTTGACAAAGACGCCCGGTTCGTGCTGGGCGACGTGGCGAAAAATTCTTTCCGGGATATCTGGAACGGCGATGCCTATCATCAGTTCAGACAGTCTTTGCTTCAGTCGAGAAACCAAATTGAAATGTGCCGGAATTGCACGGAGGGAAGCCGCGTCTTTGCCTGAACCGGGCGGCCTATCTTAAACCTTTCTGCTCGAGCTCCTTTTTGATCTTGCTGATATCGATACCGCAGGAAGTACAGCCCGATGAACATCCCGCGTCGGCGCGAAAGTTCTTATAGACCGTATAGCCAAGGTAAGCCAACGCAGACAGAAACAGGATCCCGATAATCGCCAGTTGACCCATATTAAGGAGTGACATTGTGACAACAGCAAGATAGGAAAAATAATTCATTGTCCGGAAGCGAACTACCACTGGCATTTCCGGTCACCCCCGTTTCCAGGAAACCCTTATTCCAGCGTCCTCGCGGTGTTTTTTAAGATGGCACCGGAATTGGAACAGGGGGAGAAACATTTTCGATCCTTATGTTCCGGAATTACCTCAAAACCGCGCTGCGAAACCTCCTCCGGGAAAAGGGCAGCTCGTTTCTCAACATTGCGGGCCTGACCCTGGGTATCACGTGCAGCCTTATCCTGTTCCTGCTGGTGAAGCACCTGGCGAGCTTTGACAATTATCATTCAAAGCGCGACCGCATATACCGGGTGGTGACGGAATCAGATGGTAATAATGGAAAATTTTACACCCCCGGAGTTCCGCCCGCTTTGCCCGGCGCGTTTCGAGAGGAATTTCCGGAAACCGAGGAGGTGACGTTCACCTCATACCGATCGGGAGCGGAGATCAAGGTGCCGCAGCTTAACGGCGCGCCGAAAAAGTTCTTTGAAAAAAAAGGCGTTGTCTTTGCGCAGTCCAATTTCTTCAAGGTGTTCGATCGTCAAATAATTGCCGGCAACGCGGCCAAGGCCCTGGCGTCGCCCAACGAAGCAGTCATCTCAGTCTCCCTCGCCAGGAAGTATTTTGGAACAGACGAGGTGATTGGCGAGATCGTCAGTTTTGACACCACCGAATACAAGATCGTCGCTGTGATGGAAGATCATCCCGCCAACACGGATTTCCCTTTTGATCTGATGCTCTCGTACCCGACGATTCAAAAACAAACCGAGGCGCTCGGCTGGGACAGCATCTGGAGCGATGAACAATGTTATATTCTCCTGAGGAAAGATCATACGGCAGAAGCCATTACTGCGCGAATGCCCCTGTTTGTTGAGAAGTACATCGGAAAGGAGAACTACCGCCACCAGAATTTCACACTTCAGCCGCTCGCCGAATTGCATTTTGACGAGCGCTACCCGAATTACACCTACAATACTGCGCCGCCGCAGATGCTAATAGCGCTCGGCGTGATTGCGGCCTTTCTGGTGATCACGGCCTGCATCAACTTCATCAATCTTGCAACCGCAGAGGCGATCAAGCGGTCGAAAGAAGTTGGGATCCGGAAATCCCTCGGCAGCACGCGCCGCCAGCTGGTGGCGCAGTTCCTCGGCGAGACAACGCTGGTTACCGTTCTGGCAATGCTGCTTTCTCTTGGAATCGCGCAATTGGCGCTCACGCTCATCAATCCATTCCTCGACGTCGAGTTGACCCTGAACTTTGCGGGCGACAAACTTCTGTGGCTCTTCATCGTCGGAATTACAATCGTCGTATCCTTTCTATCCGGTTTATATCCTTCGATGGTGATATCGGGTTTCAAACCCGCGCTGGCGCTGAAAAATCAAATTGCCAACCGATCATCGTCGGGCTACCATCTGCGAAGAGGTCTGGTGGTTCTGCAATTTGTGATATCCCAGTTTTTCATTATTGGCACCATTATCCTGGTAAACCAGATGAAATATTTTCAGACCCGTGATCTCGGATTCAGAAAAGAGGCGGTCTTGATCATTCCAATCCCCGACGCCAACAGGTCCGGAGCGGAGAAAGTGAGGACTCTCAGGGAATCCATCGCCCAACTGTCCGGCGTTGCCGCGGCCAGTCTCAGCAGCGCACCGCCCTCGTCTGGTAAGGTGAATAAAACCGGATTCCGCTTCGAGGGCCAGGAGGAGAGCGCGTCAATAGGAACGCAAGTGAAGGAAATTGATGCAAACTACATTTCCCTGTATGACATTCCCCTGCTGGCAGGCACCAATCTTCAGGATAACGACACGGCCCGCGGGTTTCTGGTGAACGAAGAGCTCGTGCGCCTGGCCGGCCTGGGAAATCCTCACGACATCATCGGCAAACGCATTGTGATGTGGGGAAAAACACTGCCTGTGGTAGGCGTGGTCAGGGATTTTCACACGGTATCTCTGCGCGACCGCATTGAGCCAACGGTCATGATGAACAACATGGAGGGCTACCGGACGCTGTCATTGAAAATAAATCAGTCGCGCCTTCAGGACGTCGTCCGTGAAGTGAAGACGAAATGGGAGGAGGCCTACCCCGAACACATTTTCGACTACCAGTTCCTCGACGATCAGATCCGGGAGTTCTACGAAGGCGAACAAAAAATGTCCGTCATGCTCACGGTCTTCACCTCCATGGCGATTTTCATCGGGTGCCTGGGGTTGTTCGGCCTGGCCACCTTTATGGCGAACCAAAAGACAAAAGAGATCGGCGTTCGGAAAGCGCTGGGCGCCTCCGTGGAAAGCATCATTTTTCTCTTTTCAAAAGAATACGTCAAGCTGATCGTTATCGGATTCCTTGTCGCGGCCCCGGCGGTAGCCTTCCTCATGAATAAATGGCTGGAAGGCTTCGCCTACCGGATTTCCATTGGCCCACTCGTCTTTGCAGCAGGATTCATCCTGACGCTCCTGGTCGCAATCCTGACGGTGGGATATAAATCCTTTAAGGCCGCCATTGTCAATCCGATCGAATGCCTTCGGTATGAATGAAGGCACCGGGTCTGTCGTGGCTCGGTCTTTTCAACTGTCTGCTACTTGCTCTCCGGGTTGAGGATAAAGAGCGCATACTTTTTCGTGTCCAGGTATTTCGTGGCCACTTCCTGAATGTCTTTGGCTGCAAGACTGTTGACCCGCTCTTCGTACGTGAGCACCCTGCCGGGATCACTGCCGGTCTCGACGCTCTGGATGAGTTGCCGTGCCCAGAAATTATTGTCCTTGATATTCACGAGATACTGTTGCTTCCACGTTTCCTTCACCTTCTCAAGATCGGCTTCCGATGGACCGGCGGCTTTTATTTTTTCGATCTCGCCGATGGCCGCGGCGATGAGCTTGTCGACGTTTTCAGGGCCACACGGAATGGTGATACCGAACGAGTAACTGTTATAGGGATATTTGTTGATGTTGCCGAACATTCCGCCGCCATAGATCCCGCTGAGGTCTTCGCGCAGGGTCTCGATGATCTTGATATTCATGACTTCCACCAGCGCCTGGGCTTTCAACTGCTCGTCCTCGCTGTATTTTGTTTCGCCATTCCAAAGGATGCGGACCAGGCTCTTGGGTTCAGTGCCTTTTTTCACCTCCAGTTTTATAGGGGCCGGAGCCGGGCGCAGTCCCACGTCTCTGAACGTCGGTTTTGCGCCGGTGGACGGGAGACTTCCCAGGTAAGTGGCCACGAGCGGTTTGATGGTATTGACGTCGAATTTTCCAACGATGACAAACGTAAATCCATTGGCGTTTCCG